>JBGAJB010000180.1:0-7132 GCA_044225155.1 Phycisphaerae bacterium
CGGCGAACCCAATCGATATTTCGGGCACTATTTCTACGCCCATCTGTATATGTCGCAGGTGATGTATCTGGCCGGCGGCGCGAAGTGGAACGATTATTTTCCTGCCATGCGGCAAATCCTGATCGATCGTCAGAGCCGCGACGATGGATCGTGGGATGGCGATCATGTGGGGCCGACGTATGGCACCGCGATCGCCCTTATCATCCTTCAGATGCCCTACAAGAACCTGCCGATCATGCAGAGGTGACGCCGCAGCGCAGGATGCGCACAGGGAGCACGCATGAGCGAATCGCCCGCGGAATCCAGGATGGGAACTGTCGCGTCCTCGCCGAAATCCGACATTCCCCAGCTCGACGATGTGCAGGCTGTGTCAAAGCTGCATGATGCGTATCGAACGCTGCGGAATGAGCTCGCAAAGATCATCGTCGGTCAGGACGACGTGATCGAGCAGCTCCTGATCGCGCTCTTCGCGCGCGGCCATGTGATCCTGGAAGGCGTGCCCGGACTCGCCAAGACGCTGATGATCAGCAGCTTGGCGCACTGCTTGGGGTTGAAGTTCAACCGCATTCAATTCATGCCCGACCTGATGCCGGCCGACATCACCGGCACGGAAGTGATCCAGGAAGACAAGCGCACCGGACAGCGTTCGTTTCGGTTCCTGCCCGGACCGATTTTCGCCAACGTCCTGCTCGCGGACGAGATCAACCGCACGCCGCCCAAGACGCAGGCCGCGCTGCTGGAAGCGATGCAGGAAGGGCACGTCACGGTCGGCGGCGTGCGACATCAGCTCGATCCCCCGTTTTTTGTGCTGGCGACGCAGAATCCGATCGAACAGGAAGGCACGTATCCGCTGCCCGAGGCGCAGCAGGATCGCTTCATGTTCAAAGTCTTTGTCAACTATCCGACGTACGAAGAGGAATATCAGATCGCCGAGCGTACGACCGGCGGAGCGCGCGAGACGCTCGCGCCCGTGCTGCAAAGCGGCGAGATTCTGCTCATGCAGGATGTCGTGCGGCGCGTGCCGGCCGCGCCAAGCGTGATTCACTACACGCTCGAACTCGTGCGTTTGACGCGCCCGTCGCAATCGCCGCTCGTAGCCGCGGGGCCGCGCGGCAGTGCGCGCGATGAGCCGAGTAATCCGCACGCCCTGATCAATCGCCTGGTGACGTTCGGCGCGGGGCCGCGGGCGGTGCAATTCCTGCTCATCGGGGCGAAGGCCCGCGCTGTGATTCACGGGCGCAAGTTCGTCTCGGTGGACGACGTGCGGGCGCTGGCGCATGCCGTGCTGCGGCATCGCATCGTGACGAATTACGCGGCCGAGGCGGAGGGCTACACGCCGGACGCGATTGTCGAGTACCTGCTGGAAGCGCTGCCGGCGCGGGCCGCGAGCGAGAAGAGCGATGCCGGATACGAAAAGGTATTTGGATCCTGACGTTCTCGCCCGCCTGCGCGGGCTGGAGCTGCGGGCGCGCTCGATCGTGGCCGGGTTTATCTCGGGCATGCATCGCAGCGCGTACCACGGGTTTTCCGTCGAATTCGCCGAGCATCGGCAATACGTTCCGGGCGACGATCTGCGCTACATCGATTGGCGCATCCTGGGGCGCTCCGACCGCTTGTACATCAAGGAGTACGAGGAAGAGACGAATCTGCGCTGCAACCTGCTCGTCGACGCGAGCCGCTCGATGGCCTACGCGGGGGCGAATTCGCGGGCCGGGTCGAAGTTTGAGTATGCCGGGCGACTCGCCGCGAGCTTGGCGTACCTGCTCACAAGTCAGCAGGACGCGGCCGGCCTGATTCTCTTTGACCGCGAAGTGCGGCAGCGTCTGCCGGAAGCGACGGGCCGCGCCCATCTGACAAATCTCGTGCACATCCTGGAAAAGGCTGAGCCGACGCGCGAGACCGACGTCAAGATTCTCTTTCATCGACTGGCGGAAGAACTGCGGCACCGCTCGATGGTGATCCTCATTTCGGACTTGTGCGCGCCGCCGGCCGACGTGCTGAGCGGCATCGAGCACATCTGTCACGCCGGGCACGAACTCATCCTGCTGCACGTACTCGACGACGACGAATGGGAGTTTCCGTTTGTCGAGAACATCCTGTTTGAAGGGCTGGAAGATCAGGTGCGGTTGTTTGCCGATCCGCAGTCGCTGCGCGCCGGCTATCTGGAAGCGTTGCAGCGTTTTAGCGAACAGGTGCGATCGGTCTGCCTGAAGCATCGCGCGGATTACGTGGCAGTCAACACGCGTGACCCGCTGGAGGTCGTCCTGAGCGGGTATCTGGCGCGCCGCAGCGGCCTGATCGGAAGCACGCGATGAGCGCCGCGCCGCTGATCCTCGCCATCGGCCTGGTGAATCCGCTGCTGGCCAGCGGACTAGGGCTCGCTGCGATGCCGATCTTGATTCACCTGCTTTCGCGCCGGCGTTACCGCCGCGTGGAGTGGGGCGCGACGCTCTTTCTCTTGCAGGCGGAGCAGGAGAATCGCCGCCGCGTGCAGTTCGAACAGTGGCTGCTGCTCGCGCTGCGCGTCCTGGCGATGATCGTGCTGGCGCTGCTGGTAGCGCGGCCGTTTGTGCGGCCCGGCGTCATTGCGAAATTGCTGGGCGGGCGCGATGCGGCGCGACGTGTGCTGCTGATCGACGACTCGGCGAGTCTGGGATTTCGCGACGGACCGCGTTCCGACTTCGCCGGCCTGCGCGAGGCGGCCGGGCGACTCGTCGGCTGGTTGCAACAAGAGGCAAGCGGTCAACCCGTCAGCGTCTATCTCACTTCACGACCCGATGCGCCGTTGGCCGCCGTCGAGCACCTGGATGTCGCGTCGGCGGCCGACCTGCGGTCGCGAATTGACGGACTTCGGTCCAGCGACATGCCGGCCGCGCCGCGCAGCATGCTTGAGTCCATCAGGCGGCAAAGCGCCGAACAGGCGCGTGGCGTGCCAACCGATCTCTACATTTTTTCGGATTTCCAGCGCAGCGAATGGCTGGAGTCCGACGGCGGGCGAAACAGGGTGCTCGAACCTCTGACGCAATTCGATCGCGATGCGCTGCGCGTGTTTCTCGTTTCCTCGGGCACACAGCGGCGCGAGAACGTCGCGCTACGGCAGTTTGAATTGGTTCGGCCACAGACGATTGCCGGTTTGCCGGCGATGGCGCGCGCGACCGTGACGAATTACTCGGCCGTGCAGCGAACGGGGCTGAAGCTGGCATTGGAGATCGACGGCGTGCCGCTGCCGCCGGCCGTGATCGATGCGATCGACGCGGGCCAATCGAAGGCGGCGTCGTTTGAAGCGACGTTTCCGGTGGAGGGCGCACACGAGTTGACGCTCGACTTGGGCGAGATCGACGGATTGGCGGCGGACAATGCGCTGCATGAGATCATTTCAGTTCATGCGGCGCTGCGTGTACTGATTGTGAATGGCAGCCCTTCACCCGACGCGGCGCGGGATGAGGCGTTTCTGCCGCGTGCGGCGCTCGCTCCGCCCGGCCCTTTCAGCTCCGGGATTCGCGTGGACGTGGTCGACGCGGGCGAGTTGGAGGGTACCGACCTCGCGCCCTACGACTGCGTATTGCTCGCCAATGTCGCGCCGCCCAGCGAGGCGTCGGCGGCAGCGCTGGAGCGTTACGCGGCGTCCGGCGGCGGCGTCATGATTTTCCTGGGCGATTCGGTCGGAGATTCGACGGATTACAACCGCGTGCTCTACCGCGGGGGCGAGGGCCTGCTGCCGGTGGCGCTGCGGGCGGTGCATGTTGTGCCGGGTGACGGGCCGGCCGTCGGCCTGATCCGTAGCGGCGATCATCCGGCGACGAGCATGTTCCCCGCCGGCGCGGAAGGCCTTTCGGAGTATGTGCATTTTCGAGCGTATTACGGCGCTGACGAGCCGGCTGCGACTGCGACGCATCCAGCGGCGGGTGGAGCCCGTGCGCCGGCAGCGGTGTTGGCGCGTTTCACGGACGCGGAACGCTCCCCGGCGCTGATCGAACGGGCGCTGGGGCGCGGACGCGTGCTGCTCTTCACGTCGTCGCTCGACCTGGATTGGAACGATTGGGCGCGGGCGGTCGACGGCAGCTACGTCGTCGCGCTGCTGGAGTGGGCGCAGTACGCGGCGCGTCGTGATCAAGAGGCGGCCAACTTCGTAACGGGCGAAACGCTGCGTCTTTCGCTGCCGGCCGATCAATACGAACCGTCGGCGACCTTCAAGAGCCCCGCCTATCCCGACGACGCGGCCGTCGTGGCCCGCATTTCGGAGACGAGCGTTTCGGTCGGCGAGCCGTTCAATCTGGAGGGACCAGCGGCCAAGCGCATCGGTCGCTACACGGCCGAGTTGACGCGCCGCGGCGGGGATGGCGAAACACGCATCCTGGCAGTGAATGCCAATCCGATTGAGAGCGACCTGGCCGTCGCGAGTTCCGCGGAGTTGAGCGACGCGCTCGGGTCCGTGCGACATGAGTATCTGCTGGCGGCCGACGCATTTGCGCGGGGCGAGAGTGAATCGCGGCGCGAGTTCTGGCCGACGCTGTTGATCGCGCTGGCAGCGCTGCTCGTCAGCGAGCAGGCGCTCGCGTGGAAGTTCGGACAGCCGCCGGCGCCGCGCCGCCGCGCGGCCGGCCGCTGGGGAGGGAAATAGCGAAGGCATGGGATTCCTGCTTGCGACAATCACCGAGGAGCACACGAGCCAGCTCGAGTTCGCCGGTTTGCCGGTGAGCTGGGGCCGGCTCTTGATGCTGTTGCTGGTGGTCGGCGTGTGCGCGCTCGTGGTGTGGATGTATCACCGCGAGGCGCGCGCGGGGGCATCGCGGCGGCTGCGCATCTGGCTGGCGGCGATCCGATGCACCGTGCTGCTCCTTTTGGCGGTGGTGTGGCTGGAGCCCGTGCTGGCGGAATATCTGCGACGGACGATTGCGGCGCGCGTGATCGTGTTGATTGACTCTTCGACGAGCATGTCGATTCGCGACGGCGCGGGGATCGAGGCGGAACACGCGCGCCGCGCGGATCGCATGGCCGAGCTGCTGACGCGGGACAACTCGGCGTGGCTGAAACGCTTGGCGGATAAGAACGAACTGTACGTTTATTCGTACGGCGATCGCGTGAGCCCGCTGGATTTGCCATTTGCCAAGAAACCCGCGCCGCCGGCACAAACGCAAACGGCGACGGCGACACAGCCGGGCGCGGATGCAGGCGATCTGACGCGGCTGCGGACCGCGAACGAGGATCGCACGGATCTCGGGCAAGCGGTCGCGCGCGCGTTGACGGATGCCGGCGATGCGCCGATCGCCGGGATCATCGCGCTGACGGATGGCGTGGTGAATCGTGGCATGTCGATCGACAACGTGGCCGGCACGGCGCGTCGCGCGCGAGCCGGGATTTACGCGGTGGCGGTCGGGGATTCGGTCGAGCCTCCCAATCTGCGGGTAAGTGATCTAAGTGCGCCGGCAACCGCCGCGAAGGGCGATCCAATCGAAGTCAAAGTGCGCGTGGCGGCCAACGGCATCGTCGCGCCGGGGACGCCGGTAGAGTTGACGGCACAGCCGCTGCATGCCGACACCGCGGGCGAACCGGTTGTGCTCGGAAGATCGACGGCAAATCTGGGCGCCGATGGCGAGATCGCGGACCTGACCTTTCGCGTGACGCCCGATACCGCCGGCGAGTTCGTGTATCGAGCACGCGTGGCGGCCCTGCCCGAAGAAGCGGTGGAATTCGACAACGTACGCGCGACATCGGTGCAGGTGCTGGATCAGCATCTGCGCGTGCTGCTCGTGGCCGGACGGCCGTCGTACGACTATCGAGCCGTGACGCGACTGTTCGAACTCGACCAGACGATTGATCTGAGTTGCTGGCTGCAATCGGCGGATCGCGAGGCGCTGCGCGACGGCGATGTGCAGATAACGGAATTGCCGCGCAAGCCCGAAGAAATCTTCGCGTATGACGCGATCATCCTGATGGATCCCGATCCGCGCGAGTTCGATTCGTCGCTTTCCGTGACATTGCGGCGCTTCGTGGACGAATTCGGCGGCGGCTTGCTGATGGCGGCCGGGCCGCAGTTCTCCGCGCGATTCCTGAATGACGAGCGGCTCGAAGAGTTGCTGACGATCCTGCCGGTCGTGCCCGATCCGGATGCGGCCGTGCGGCTGACGCAACGCGGGCCGTTTACGGCGCGCTCCAGCGCCATGGTGATCCCCGAAGACGCGAATTCGAATCCGCTGGTTGAGTTTTCGTCGTCGCCCGACGCGAATCGGGCGATTTGGCAGGCGCTGCCCGGCGTCTGGTGGCATCTGCCGCTGCTGCGGACGAAACAACTTGCCGTGGCGGCGATTCGGGCGGCGACGGTCGGCGGAAAGGACGATCAGCCCATCTTGCTGGCGACGCAGCCGCTCGGAGCAGGGCGGGTGGTTTTCCTGGCGTTTGACGGCACCTGGCGCTGGCGCGCGACGGCCGAAGCGGAATTCAACCGCTTCTGGATTCAGATGGTTCGCTATCTGGCTCAGCCACGCCGACAGGGCGCCAGCAAGCGCGGCGCGATCGTGCTCGATCGCGACGCACCGGGCGTCGGTGAATCCGTGAAGGTGGACGCACGGATGCTTGATGCGAATTTCGTGCCGTGGCATCAGCCGTCGATCGATTTGCAGATCAAGCCGGGCGAAGGCGAGCCGCGCACCGTGACGTTGCAGGCGACGACAGATCGCGAAGGCTGGTTTACCGGGCGCGTCGCGTTCGACGAGGGCGGCCCGACGACGTTGAAGATTCCGCTGCCCGACGCCGACCCGGCCGCCAAAGCGGAGGATGCGGCGCTCGTGAAGCACGTACAGGTGCAGCGCAGCGACGTGGAGCTGCGGCGGCTGCGCGTGGACGGCGAGGCGCTCGCAAAGCTCGCACAGCAGACGCGCGGGCGCGTATTGAACATTCGTGAAGCGGAAACGCTGCCGGCCGAAATTCCGGCGGCGAGCGTAACGACGCCGTTGGCGGGATTGCGAACGCCGCTGTGGGATCGCGGCTGGTTGATGATACTGATCGCGGGGCTGCTCGGCGTGGAGTGGACGTTGCGCCGCAGGAACCATCTGTTATGAGCGGTAACGCGCAGGAAAAACTGCTGATTCCACTCGCGCGGCTGCGGCGGCGCGCGCGGTTGTATCGCGCGCTG
>JBGAJB010000181.1:0-7327 GCA_044225155.1 Phycisphaerae bacterium
TTATGAGACGCACTTTGGCATTATTGGGTCTCTTCTCATCGGTCGCCCTCGGCGCGACAGGAGTCGTCATGGCCGGTCCCGTCCTGGAAGACAGCAAGCCCACACCCCTGATCCCGCGCGCCATCCTGTTCGGCAATCCCGATCGGGCCAACACGCAGATCAGCCACGACGGAAAGCAGATTTCGTATCTGTCCGCCGTCAACGGCGTGCTCAATGTCTGGGTCGCACCGGCTCAGGACCTGTCGAAGGCGAAGGCGGTCACGAATGACGCCAAGCGCGGCATCCGCCAGTATTTCTGGGCCTATACGAATCAGCACATCGTCTATCTGCAGGACACTGGCGGCGACGAAAACTGGCACGTCTTCAGCGTCGATCTCGCGAGCGGCAAGACGACCGATCTCACACCCTATCAAAACGTGGCCGCCCAGCTCGAAGAAACAAGCGAAAAATTCCCCGACGAAATCGTCGTCGGACTGAACGACCGCAATCCCCAGTACCACGACGCCTACCGCATCAACATTCGCACCGCCGAGCGCAAATTGATCCTCCAAAACGATCAGTACGCCGGCTTCGTTTTCGATCAGACCTACACGCCGCGCATGGCACTGAAGCAGACGCCCGCCGGCGGCACCGAGTGGTTCAAGCTGACCGACGGCAAGGCTGAGAAAATCGACGACATCTCGATGGAAGATGCCCTGACCACCAGCTATCAGGGCCTCGATAAGGCCGGCACGACCGCCTACCTCGCCGATAGCCGCGACCGCGACACCGCCGCGCTGTTTTCCGTGGATGTCGCCAGCGGCAAGAAGACGCTCATCGCCGAGCATCCCAAGGCCGACGTCGGCGGCACGATTCGCGATCCGAAGACCGGCCGCGTGCAGGCCGTCGAATTTGCGTACGGCCGCTCTGAGTGGAAGGTCGTCGACAAGGCCATCAAGGTGGATATCGACTATCTCCAGACGGTGGCCGATGGCGAGTTAGCGGTTCAGAGCCGCACGACCGACGACAAGACGTGGATCGTCACGTACATGCTCGACAACGGGCCGGTGCGCGTGTTCCGTTACGAGCGCGGCAGCCTCGGCGTACCCGGCAAGGCGACCTTCCTCTACACGAACACGTCGGCACTGGAAAAGCAGACCCTGGCAAAGATGCACCCGGTCTTCATCCAGAGTCGCGACGGATTCGCCCTGCCCAGCTTCATCTCGATCCCGCCCTGGGCGGACACGCGCTCCAACGGCCATCCCAGCGAGCCGCTGCCAATGGTGCTGTTCGTACACGGCGGGCCTTGGGCCGCGGATGACTGGGGCTACGATCGGGAAGCACAGTGGCTGGCGAACCGCGGCTACGCCGTGCTGCAGGTGAACTACCGCGGCTCGACCGGCTTCGGCAAGAAATTCCTCAACGCGGCCAACATGGAGTGGGCCGGCAAGATGCACGACGACCTGATCGACGCGGTGAAATGGGCCGTCGACCAGAAGATCGCTGTGAAGGACAAGGTCGCGATCATGGGCGGCAGCTACGGCGGATATGCCACCCTCGTGGGTCTGACGTTCACGCCCGAGCAGTTCGCCTGCGGCGTGGACATTGTCGGCCCGTCGAATCTGAACACACTGCTCAGCACCATCCCGCCTTATTGGGCGCCGATGATCGAGCTGATGACCAAGCGCGTCGGCGACTTCCGTACGGATGAGGGCAAGAAGTTCCTCGACACGCGCTCGCCGCTCTCTTTCGTCGACAAGATTCAGCGCCCGCTGCTCATCGGCCAGGGCGCGAACGACCCGCGCGTGAAGCAGGCCGAGGCCGATCAGATCGTGCGTGCCATGACGGACAAGAAGATTCCCGTCACCTATGTCCTGTTCCCGGACGAGGGTCACGGCTTCGCCCGCCCCGAGAACAACATGGCGTTCTTCGCGGTGGCCGAGTCGTTCCTCGCCAAACACCTCGGCGGCCGAGCGGAGCCGATCGCCGATGAGCTGACCCGCAGCACGGCCCAGATCAAGAGCGGCGCGGAAAGCGTGCCGGGACTCGCTGAGGCGGTGAAGAAGGCGGGCGTGCAGTAAGTAGCAGTAACGAGCGGCGAGTAACGAATGGGCCCCGCGCGCCGAGCGTGGGGCCCGTTCCTTTGCGCCGTTCGCGCGCCAGTTGGATCAGTTACGATGAAAGCATGAATTCACAGCGCAAAACTTCCCTCGTGCTGGTGGTCAGCGTGATTTCGCTGCTTCTGATTCCCGGCTGCACCACGCCCAGTCCCCGCGGCCCCGTAGTGCCGATCGCAGAGCGCGAGCAAAACCTCGCCGATCTCGTGCGAATCATGAGCGGCTCGTTCTCCACCAACCCTCAAGCGCGCGCCGAACCGCAGAGCGATCGCAATATGGAAATGCACATCACACCGATTTGGACGGACCGGACCGATGGCCGCTGGTTGTATGTTGAGCAGACGATGGCCGCCCAGCCGGAACGGCCGTTTCGGCAGCGTGTGTACAAACTCACGGCCCATCCGGACGGCACGCTGGAGAGCGCCGTATTTCTGATACCCGCCGATCCGCTGCGATACGCCGGTGCCTGGCATGATCCAGCCCGCTTTACTGCCCTGCGACCCGAGAACCTCACGCTGCGCGCCGGTTGCTCCCTCTCCCTTCGCCGCAACCCGGACGGCAGCTTCGCCGGCGGCACGCGGGCGAACACCTGCGCCAGTGATCTCGAAGGGGCCGCCTACGCCACTTCCGACGTCATGTACTTCGCCGATCGACTGGTCATCTGGGATCGCGGCTTCGACGCATCCGGCAAGCAGGTCTGGGGCCCAGCTAAGGGCGGCTACGAATTCGTCCGCATGCAATAGTGGAGTGTGGTCGACGCGCCTACGACCCGATCGTGACCAGCACATCTCCACGATCGCATCGTTCGGTGCGGATCGGCGTTTCCAGGAAGAGCTGGATCAACTCCGCATGCGTCTGAGCGTGCCGCGAAAGGCCCGTGGAGCGAAACTCCCCGTTGCCCGCGATCGCCAGCGGCAGCAGTAGCTGATCCGTCAGATATTCGCCCGCCGGCGCCGTGCTCGCCAGGTAACGGCGGCATGCGTCCACCGCTTCGCTCGCCACCACTTCCGCGGGCCTGCCGACCTCGCCGAAGCCGGTGAAAACTTCCGTCACGTGCTCATATGCGAGCGACAGCAACAGCACGTTTCCCGGACCGGCACTGCCGGACACGCCGCGCACTTCGAGTTCGTCTTCCGCCCAGTCGAGCCCCTCGCGCACGACGCGCAGCTCGCGTCGCGCCACGTTGTCGGGCAGGTTTGCGATCCGCGCCGATGCACGCCGGCCGCGCAGCTCCCCGCGTTCCAGCAAGGAGAAGCCCGTCAGGCGCGCGCTGGGCGTGATCTCCACGACGAAGCGTCCGCCGCCGGCCGGATAAAAGCCCGGACGCTCGAGCGTGGCGGTCACGCGCGGACCCATGCGGTTCACGAGCGGCAGGTATGCCTCCGCGAGAAAATCGAAGGGCGGCGCGAAGGGATTGTGCGTGCCGCCTTCCAGCGTCAGGCGGCTCGGATTCTTCGCCAGAAGCAGAGGCAGCAGCACGGTCTGCAGCACGAGCGTCGTGCTGCCGGCCGTTCCGATGCTGAACGTGTAGTCGCCGCCGATGACCGTTCCGGGATGAAACGTCAGCTCCGTCGCGCCCAACTCCGCGCCTGTTACCTCGGCCCGGCAGATGCGCGCCGCGGCCTGCACGGCCGTCAGGTGCTGCCGCATGAGCCCCGGTTTCTTGCGTCCGGCGCGGATTTTCTCGATGCGCACGGGCTTGCCCGTGACCATCGCCAGCGCGAGGGACGAGCGAAGAATCTGCCCACCGCCTTCGCCTTTGGAGCCGTCGATGGTTAGCATTTTGGTTCTCTGATTTGTTGCGACGGGAGGCAAAACAACAACTGCTCCGCGATAAGTATCCCGAGGATCGCTGCCTTTTCAGAGAAACTCATTTTCCGATGCTACGCCCATGTGCAACGCTGTTACGGGAAGCGGAAACAGCGACATCGGTAGGCGAAAACTTAGCGAAGTATACCTCGCGAAGATATTGCTCGAAACGCCGCGGCAACAAGGGACTTCGTGGATGACTGCTCGCGCTCACGGAACCTGCCAATGAGCCTTGTCCGCAGAAGACGTTTGCGCCGATTGCGGTGGACAGCTCACGCAGGACGCCTTCAATTCGAGTGAAAAGGATTGTCACACAACTTACAAAATCGTTTTCGCGAAAACGTTCGATGGCTTTGCAGAGTATAGAGGCGTGATTTCGCAAGTGCAATTCTTTTAACAAACCCTCCGCGATGAATGCCAGGCGTTCGCGCACGTGTGCGCTGATTTGGGGAAGCAGATCGTCGATCGACTTTGAATTCTTAGCTAGCGATATGACTTGTTCTGTGAGTGTATTGCTAAGGCCGCGGAACGGAAACCATTTTTGCCGCATCAGCTCGTCCCATGTCGAATCGGTAATGCGGTGGAGTTTTTGAAACATCAATTGCGCGTAAACCTGACCCGCGACAAATTCGATCTCGAATTGCCGGTCTGCCCCCAATGGGCTCAGCGGAGCAAGATCGAAGAAGAGTCCCTTATGCCACCCCGCGGAAAGTAGCAACACTATCCCGCAATCTTGCGGGACGAATACATCTCCTAGCTTTAGTCGCAAGACGTCGGCTATGTCCTCGTCCATCACGATGCTGCCGGGCGCAAGTCGATTCTTCGCCCGGATACAAATGCTCATTGGGAGCTCGTTTAGGTAAATGCGGGCGGATTTGTCTCGACCGAGAATGGCCAAGAAGTGGTCGACTTGAGAACGAGGGTGAGTCACGCCAGCGGGGAGCAGGTTGACAATTGGATCAACCAAGGATTCGAGGACGTCCGTCATTGCTCCGCCGTCGTCTGATGTAAGTAACCCAGTCATACAGATTTCTACTTGATTTGTGTCGGGGAGCACGCGCGACACGTAGCCTGCTGGTAAGTTCTCAATCGAGATTGCGTAGGGCACGATACCCCTCCTAATCATCCGCCTCGCTCGCATCCTTGATCACAAACCGCGCTTCCAGTCGCGCGACTTCGCTCGCCAGTCCCGCCAGCCGCACGCTGCGCAGCACCTCGTCGAAATCCTTGTACGCGGCCGGCGCTTCGTCCACCGGATAGTTCCGGCAGTTGGTCAAGATGTCACGCTCGTCGAACGAGGCGTTGATCGATGCCTGGTCCAGCGTGCGGATCGCATTCTTGCGGCCGAGCACGCGGCCTGCGCCGTGATTGATGCTGAAACAGCTCAATTCCGCGCCGGCGTCGGCCACCATCACGGCGCTGCCGCGCTGCGGATCGCCCGGCAGCAGGATCGGGTGCCCCGTCTGGGCAAAGGGGGTCGATGCCAGTTCGTGGTGACCGGCCGGGAAGGCGCGCGTGGCACCCTTGCGCATCACCCAGGTTGGTTTGCCACGCAGGATTTCGCGCCGCGCGATGTTGTGGCTGATGAAGTAGACCAGCTCACCGCGCACGCCCGGGAAGACTTCCGTAAACGCCTCTAGCACCAGCGCATTGATCAGCATGTGGTTTACCGTCGCGAAATTCGCGCCGAGCGCCATGTCGTCCAGGTACGAATTCGCTTCCGGCGTTCCGAGCGGCGCGTAGCACAGCTCCCGGTCATTTCCCGGAAACGCGATGTTCCACTGCCGGAATTTGTCCTGCATCGCACGGAACTGCCCCATCGCCAGGTTGTGGCCCATGCCGCGCGAGCCGCAATGCGACAGAAATGCCACGCAGTCGTCGCGCAATCCAAACGTCGCAGCGCAAGCCCGCGCGCGGTCGTTGTCTCCGACATGCACGATCTCGCATTCGCCGAAATGGTTGCCGCCGCCGTAGGAGCCAAGCTGGCTCACGGTGTTGCGGAAGTCGCGGAAGGTCCGCAGCGCGCTGTGCGCGTCCAGCCGCGCGGTCAGCGCATCCCGCGTGCCGTCGTGACCCAGGTGGTGCGAGTCCTCGCAGCGCGCGGCCCAATGCGCAGGAATGCCCATTTCCGTGCAAACGGCTTCCGATGCGCCCTCGAGCACAGCCTTTCGGCCGAGCTCCGCACTCACAGCGCGCGACTTGGGCACCTTTCGCTGTCCGCGCCCCGCACCGGTCGGTACGCGCGCAACGATGGCGTCAATCACGGCTCGCCGCGTCTGCCGCTCGCGAATCTCGTCGGCCGGCAGATCGAGCTGCAACAGGCTCATAGAGCACTTGATGTCAACGCCCACTGGCCCCGGATAAATGTGCGACGCGGAGGCCATGACGCACCCAATGGGCGCGCCGTATCCGACGTGCGCGTCCGGATTCAGCACGACCTCGTCCACGCCGGGCGCGATGCGCGTGTTCAGGGCCTGCTGCAACGTCTGATCGTCAAACGTCGCCGGATGGCTTCAGTACCGATTACCGTGATCAGGCGGACAACTGCCCCGCCCTCCACGGGCAGCAGAGCGGTCGCCTCTCCGGTGGGAATCAGTTCGATTTTTCGCGTCGTGGTCATTGGTCCACCTGCCAGCGTGACTAACGAATCGCACCAGTAAACATCAGAAACGCGTGACGACAAGATTGATGAAACGTTTTTCCTGCTCTTCCACTGACTGAGCTACAGACCCGTACATGTCAATCGGGTCTGGCAGGAGTCGAACCTGCGACCTGGGGGTTAGAACCCTGTAGTTCCACCGGCATTCGTCACGCGTTCCTGATTTTCTCGTTGCAGATCAGCGCTCCGAAGCAACAAGGATTTGCGGCGACCGAACATGGTCAAAATGTAGTCACCGCGGGCATTCGCTTCGGCCGCTGATCGGTCTCACCCAACCCGCTACAACCGCGTCCCTTCGATCTCGCTGACCCAGTGCCCGGCGGCCGCACGGCCGCCCGCGACTGCCGCGAGAAATTCGAACACTTGATCCGAAAATCCGCCGACGTTGAACACATCTGCACGTTCCACAGCCTGCGTCGTGCCATAGGGCTGGAGATCGATGCAGACCATTCGCGCGCCGGGATTATGGTGCTTGAACTGGTTCCATTGCTGCATCGTCTCCGTCGCCCCGCTGGCGACGCTCGAATCAACCCACGACTGATTGTCCGACACATAGACCACGAGGTCCGCCCGGATGGACTTTCGGTTGATCCACTTCAGCGGGGCCGAGCAGTTCGTTCCGCCCCCGCCGATGGACGCCAGTAGTGCCGCATTCGTCATCACGCTGTCACGCGGATTGAGCTTGAGCCGCGTCGTGCTTACGACGTCCTGCTCGAAAGGCACAATCACGGCCGATGGATTCGCTCGCAGAATCGCGGCGCTC
>JBGAJB010000182.1:0-6923 GCA_044225155.1 Phycisphaerae bacterium
ATCGCCTCGGCCAGATCCACGATGATCTGCGCTAGGCTGTGTTTGTCGCGTTCGGCAACTCGCCTCCAGCGCCCCCCGGCGCGCAGCAGCTCGACGCTGCTGGCGTCCGCCCCGATCGCCGTCGGGCGGTTCAAAACGATCGCATCCAGGCCCTTGTCGTTCAATTTCTTTTCAGCATGCTGGCGTGCAGCGCGATCCTCGAGGGCGAAACCGATTACACGCTGCTGCGTGCCCCGAGAAGCCGCCAGCGTACGCAGCACGTCCACGGTCGGCACAAGTTCCAGGGACAGGCCATCTCCCGATTTCTTCAATTTGAACCGACTGCGCCGCGCCGGCGTGAAATCCGCCACCGCCGCTGCCATGATGAGTACCTCATGACCCGGCCACTCCTTCCGGCAGGCCCGCAACATGTCGGCCGCACTGACGACGCCGACGGCCTTCACCTTGTCCGCGGCGGCAAGCGCGACGGGCCCGTGAACCAGCGTGACCCGATGTCCACGCGCCGCGGCCGCGGCCGCGATCGCGAACCCCATCTTGCCGGAGGAATCGTTCGAAAGAAAGCGAACCGAATCGATGTATTCGCGCGTCGGACCGGCCGTTACGAGAATTCGCAATCGCTTCATTACCAAACTGCTCTCGCTGGAACACGCGACGAATCTCACGTCGATCATGACTTTTTCAGTCGCGCGTCGCGTGAGTATGCGGGACGCACGGCGGCATGGAAAGCCGGATTCCAAAAGCGACCGCCCCCGTCCCTGGCCGTTATTGTGTGACCGCCATGCCGGTGCGTACGCCCATCGCGCCCATCATTGCGACGCCCACGGGCGGCGGGCTCGGCCGATTTGCGACCGAGTTTGCCCGCACGGCGCTGATCCCGGCCGCACTGCTCTACTCGCTCGTCATTCGGTTGCGAAACGCGCGCTACGATTTCACGCCCTCGGCCAGCAGCAGCGCCGGCGTTCCGGTCATCAGCATCGGCAACCTGACCGTCGGCGGCACGGGCAAGACTCCGCTCGTCATCGAGACGATTTCGCGTTTGCTCGCGCTGGGGCGGCGACCGGCTGTACTGACGCGCGGCTACGGCGGAAAACCCGGTGCGCCGGCGGATGAAGTTGTGGAGTATCGACTGGCGGTTCCAGCGGCCCCGGTCATCGTGAATCCGGATCGCGTCGCCGGCGCGGCGCGCGCGATTCGCGAGCGCTCCGCCGACGTGCTGGTGATGGACGACGGCTTCCAGCATCGGCGACTGCGGCGCGACCTGGAAATTGTGCTCCTCGATGGACTCGATCCGTGGGGCAGCGGCTGGCTCCTGCCCGCCGGGCGCTTGCGGGAACCGATTTCGTCCCTACGGCGCGCGGCGATCGTCATCCTGACGCGCAGCGACGCCGCCTCATCGCAGACCATTTCGGAAGTCGAAGAAGCGCTACGTCGGTATCAACCGCAGGCGCTGCTCTTGCATGCACACAGTGAGCTTTGCGGCATCGTCGATGAGCACGCCGGGGATATGAGAGAGGACGATCTGGCCCATAGCGCCGTTCTGCCCGTCACTGCCCTCGGCAATCCGGCCGGCTTTGAGCGGCTCGTCGCGGGACACGCGGGTCGCGTCGCTCCCCCCCGCCGATATCGCGATCATCATCGCTACACCCCTCAGGATGCGGCCGAGATTCTCGCAGTCGCACGGCACGAAGACGCCGACGCGGTCGTGACAAGCCGCAAGGATTGGGTCAAACTTTCTCCGCTCTGGCCGCGAGAGGCGGCCGTGCCGCTCTGGCGGCTGGACGTGCGCACCGTGCTGCATGATCCGGAAGGCGAGTTCGATCGCCGGCTGAGCGAGTGCCTGGCAGGCGCTGCATGAAGAAACCCCTCGACGACCAGTCTCCTTCGCCCCTGGATTTTTCGCGGCTGCGCCTGAAATCGCGCGACGCCCGCGCGCACAAGGTCAACGTGGCGGCGCAGGGCAAGCCGGTCGAGCGCGGCGCGACCTTCGCGACCTGGTTTGATTCGCTCCCGGATTTTCTCGGCGCAGCGGAACTGCGAAAAACCGTCGACGCGATCGTTGCGGCCCGGAAAGCCGCCCGACCGGTGGTTTTCGCGTTCGGTGGTCATGTGGTGAAGACCGGCTGCTCGCCGCTCGTCGTCGATCTGATCCAGCGCGGGGCAATCACGGCCGTCGCCACGAACGGTTCCGGCGCGATCCATGATCTGGAACTGGCGGAGACGGGCGCGACGAGCGAGGAAGTTGCCGACACGATTCGCGACGGCAGCTTTGGCATGGTGCACGAAACGTGCGATCGCATGAACGAGGCCGCGCGGCGGGGCGCGCGCGGTGCGGGACTCGGACGAGCGCTCGGCGAAATTCTGAACGAGCGCGGCGCTCCCTGTTCCCAATTCAGCATTTTCGCGGCGGCGGCTCGGGCCGGGATCCCCGCGACGGTTCACGTGGCGCTGGGCACCGACACCGTACACATGCACCCGCAGGCCGACGGCGCGGCGATCGGCGCGGCGACCATGATCGATTTTCGCGGGCTGTGTGCCGTGGTGGCCGATCTGGGCGCGGCGTCCTCAGGTCAGGCGGGCGGCGTTTATCTCAATTGCGGATCGGCCGTCATCATGCCGGAAGTATTCCTGAAGGCCGTCTCGGTCGCCCGGAATCTGGGCCACCCGCTGACCGGCATGCACACGGCCAACTTCGACATGCTGCGTCACTATCGCCCCTCGCAGAATGTGATCTCGCGCCCCGTTGAGCCCGGCTTTGGCCATGCGGTGACGGGCCATCACGAAATCCTCCTGCCGCTGCTCCGCCAGGCGGTGATTGAGCGCTTGGGCTGAAGAGCGCCCGGCGGCAGCGCGACGATATCCTCACTCGCAATGGCGAATCTGCACGTATTCCGCGACGGGGCGCATGACGGCCCCACCAACATGGCGCGCGATGAGCATCTGCTCTACAGCAACGCGTTTCGCCCGGCCTCCCTGCGCATCTACGGCTGGTCGCCGCCGACCATCAGCCTGGGTTATTTTCAGTCGATTGCGGAAGTCGGAAAGTTGCCCGAAGACGTCCGTTCGCTCGCGGTCGTGCGGCGGACGACCGGCGGCGGCGCGATTCTGCACGATCGCGAAATCACCTACTGCCTCGTCGTCGACGACAGCATCCCGATCGCGCGGCGGGCCCCGGCCGAGTTGTATCGCGTTGTGCATGAATGCTGGCGAAAGGTACTGGCGGCCGATGGACGAGTTTCCGCTGCCGTCGCCGCGCAGCGGGCCGTTCTTATGTTTTTAGAAACCGGGACGCACCGACCTGATCATCGGCGCCGAGAAACTCCTGGGCAGCGCCCAACGCCGCATACCGGGACGTGTCCTGCAACACGGATCGCTGCTTCTGGAGCAGCGCTATGCGAGTCATCCGGGCGTAAATCTGGGGATCGAGGGCGACGCGGCGACTTGGATCGAACAGGCCGTCCACGAGATCGCGAAAGCGCTGTCCCTGGAGGCGCGCACGGCCGACTGGAACTCGGAGTCGCTGACCGACGTCGCTGAGCGGCGGAAGAAATACGCCGGGCCCGAATGGAACGAAATGCGCTGACCGACCGCCTTGCAATACGGCGGTACGGGCGGGCGCGCATCAGCCGGAAAAGCAGAGGGCCGCGAGGACTTGCCCCGCGGCCCGTGCGTACCAGTGGGTAGTACCGGTTCCTCAGTTCACGATCAGCGGCTGGAACACCGGATCAGACGGAATGCGCGTCTGAACGAACACCGACCACCAGTCCTGCAGAACGTTGGTGGTGGGGTCGACGACGAACTGCTCAAAATCCGAGCCGATGGCGCGCGCCGGATCGGTCAGCGTGTCGATCGCATTCGAGCCGACCGACGTGTAGAAGTTCGTCAGCGAGGCATTGGTCGCGCAGCCGCTGACGCCGCCGAACCCGAGGCCGAACTGGAACGCCGCGCCGCCCGTTGCGACCAGGGCCAGCGCCTTCATCGTACGCTTCGTCATGCTTTCTCCTTTGGACTTGATCAAGTCGGCCGGGATTCTCGTCCCTGAACTCCCGGCAAAACAAACGGTACGGCAGAAACTTAGAACGCGACCACCATTTGGACGCGCCAAATTAACGCATCATCATTCACATTCGCAAGGCTCGTCGTGCTGCTGCTGATCGGCACTTCGGAGACTTTCGTCACTTCGGTTTGCAGCTTCACCTTGTGGCCCTCAATGAAGTAATTCAGACCGCCGGCATACTCCCAGGTGCCTTCCTGCTCCTGAGCCAGCGTCGAGATGCCGCCCACGCGGGCGTATGCCTCAATCTTCTTTTCCAATCCGGGGATCGGCAGGAAGTAGCCGGCCTGCACATAAGCCCCATGCTGGGCCGTCGTGCTGTCATCGCCGGTCAGCAGCCACCAGTTGGTCCAAGGCCGCGATCCGCCGGCCGAGCGCGGATCCACGATCCGCAGCACGTATTCGCCGATGATCGAGAAACCGTGCCACTTGAAGGCGGCATCCCAGCCGAACTGATTGATCTGCAGCCCATTGGTATTCGTCAGACCAAATCCGCCTTCGCTCGGGCCGGGATTCGTCTGCGGAAACGGGATGCGCAGCGTGCGGCGATCGCCGTCGTCCTCGTTGAACGCATAGTGCATACCGATGTCGAGGGCGGGCTGCTCGTGGAACTTCAGATCGGATTCGGTCGCGAATTCCTTCGCGCCGTCTTCGCCGTCGGGCTGCAGCGCGTGCCACACCAGCTTGGCGAGGATGGCGGGATTGTTGTCGTGTTCGGCCGGATCAGGCGTAATGGTGCGCGCCGTCGGGCTGCCCAGCGAGTTCACCACGTCCAAATACCAGTCCAACTGCTTGTCGAACACGCGGCCCCAGAATCGCACGCCCGTGCCGATACCGAGCCCAAACACCGCGTCGCTGAGCGGACGATCAATACCTTGGAAATTCTGATCGCCCGTCACCTGCGCCCGCGTCGAAGCCAGGCGGAAAATACCGGCCCGGATCTGGAACTCATCCGCGAATCGGTAGTTCACCCACGCATAATGCAGGTTCGTGTCGTAGCCGTCCGGAGCATCCGACCGCAATGTAATGTGGTACGTCAGGTCCTTCGAATACGCATAACCATTAATCACGACGCGCGTGCGCTGCAGATCGAATCCGGTGCGGTCGTTCCGCTCCAGCCGCAACTGGCGATATTTGTTGTCGCTTCGCGTGCCGTAGCTCGTCCAGCGGAACTGCAGCACGCCGTTCACTTTGAGCTGGAAGTTCTCGTCGCTGCTGCCGATGTAAAAGCCGTCGTTATAGCCGGCCTGCAGCGAGGACGGCGCCAGCGAATCGCGAAACTCCTTCTCGCTCAGAATCGCCCGGATCTGTTCGCGCATCGCCGACGCGCGCGCCTGATCCGTCTGATCCACACCGCGCAGAGAGACGAGCCGATCCTGAAGCTGCGCCAACTCCTGCTGCTGATTCACAATGCGCGCTTCGAGCTGCTGCACCTTCTGCTGGTCTTCACCGTAGCCCAGAGCTGACGCGGCAAGCGCCATCGAGGCGGCGGCGGAACTGCACAGTTTCCGCATGAGACCTCCATGTTCTCTTTCTTCGCTTTGCGGCCCACTCAAGCCGCAATAGCACAGACCGCGCAAGACTTGCGGCGGGAACGTTAACACTCGCCTTCGGACTCGGCAAGGGGGAGCAATAGACCGGTATTGGGTCAGTTTGCGTGTGGCCGAGCCGCGCCCGTCACAAGCGGGGAATCGAGCGTCATTCCGGCTGGCGCGAGCGGGTTTCTCCGCCCCGCGCTCCCTTACGGTAGTGGGTCAGTCCTGACGGCCCTAGTTCTTCACCGAAGACGAGCCCTGGTGGAGCGTCAGCGGCTGCGCGGATATTCGAGCTTGAATTTTCTCAGCTTCATCTGGCTTGCAACCAGAATAGAAAATCGCAACCCGCGCGCCGACTTTTACCGCGGCCCACTCCGGAAGGTCGCGCATCCGCTTGTAGTCATCGAAGAACTCGTCGCGATCATCGGTGCTATCCCAGGCGGTGATCCAGACTCCGCGCGGATTGCGGAGCGTTTTCAACGCATCCTCACGCGAACTGCCTTCCGCCAGCAGAAAGAACCGGTCGCCGCCCCACCCGGTCGCCGCATCATTCGTCCAATAGGTCGGCGCGGCCGCCGCTGCCATGTTGAACGTATCGCCCGGACCGGCCGCCAGCAGTGCGCAATAAAGCTCACCGACCGTATTGCGATCCACGACGTACTGGCCCGATCCTTCGAGGAGCTTCGTGATCGCGCCGTCGTCAAACCGCATCGGCTCATCGCGGTGCGCTCGATCCCAGTATTTCTCGCCGTGCAGGATCTGTTCCGTGGATTGCGGCGGGTCTTTCATCGCCTGCAACACACGTTCGCCGATCCGCTTGCCGGCCGTCGGGTCGGCCCACTCTTCGGCGTTGTTCCGCGTCAGGAACCACGCGCCGCACATGTACGCCGCGACCAGCGCTGAGAAATAGCGCGGCGCCTCGATGAACGGCCGCGCGCGTTCCAGTTCGCTTTCCATCACGCGCTGCATGTCGCGCTGCATGGTCTGCTCGTCCGCGCCGGACATCTTGTCCATCGCGTCGCGCATGTAGTGAATCATGACGATCGTTGCCGAACCCTCCACGACGCTCGCGATCGCCATCGCTTCGTCTTCGCTCAGGTCGGGATTCTCCGTGAGCTTCTGCAAATCCTGATATTGATCGTCGAGCGCGTGCGTCAATTCGTGCGCGATCAGCACGCCGTTCAGCAACGGTCCGTAATCCACGCCCTTGCGCTTCAGCATGTAGAAAGATTTGGTCGGCGGATCGTAGAAGCCGCCGATCTGACTCAGCAGCACGTCGAGCGTTGTTTTCCGCAGATCGCAGTTGGGAGGAATCAGCCCGACGAGGTGCAGAAACG
>JBGAJB010000183.1:0-6915 GCA_044225155.1 Phycisphaerae bacterium
AACGCCTCGACGGCGGCCGACGCTTCCGACGCGGTTTACAACGGCCTCTACGCGCAGCGCGAGGCGCTCAGCGGCGTCAATCTCGACGAAGAGGCCGTGAATCTCACGAAGTATCAGCGCGCCTACCAGGGCGCGGCGCGCTATTTGTCCGTACTGGACGATTTGTCCAATGACCTTCTCAACCTGTTGTAAGGAGTGATGTAGTCGTGATTCAGGGCGTTTCGGTCAATCTGCCGCGTATTAGCCAGAACCTGCGGGCGTTCAACTTGTTGAACACCGTGCGGGCCAGCCAGACGCGCCTGTTTGACCTGCAGAACCAGCTCGCCACCGGGCTGAAGTTCCAGCGCCCCAGCGACGACATCACCGGCGCCACCGCGGCCGGTCGCTTCGATCAGCGGCTCGACACACTCAAGATCGTCGAGCGCAATCTGAACTCGGCCAATGCCGTGCTCGGTTCCGGCGAGCAGGCCATGTCAGATGCGATCGATCTCCTGCGGAATGCCCGCGACATCGCACTGCAAGGCGTCGGCGACACCATCGGCGCGGATGAGCGGGCCAGCCTGTCCACGGTTGTCGAATCGCTGACCGACCAGGTCATCGCCGTTGCCAATCGCAAACACCTCGACACGTTCCTCTTCAGCGGTCGCGCGGCCGGCAGCTACCCGTTCCAGCGCACTGATTACGGCGTGCAGTTCACCGGCGACGCCGGCCGGCTGCAGACGATCGTCGACAGCGATCTATCGCAGGACACGTTCACGATCTCCGGCCAGGAATTCTTCGCGGCCGTCTCGCCGTCAGTCCAAGGCAACGTCGATCTGAATCCCGCCGTTACGCCGGACACGCGGCTGGCGGACCTGCGCGGCTCGATCGACACGGGTGTAACGCCCGGCCGTATTCACGTTTCCGACGGCACGACCGACGCGCTCATCGATCTCTCGGGAGCCGACACGATCGGCGACGTAATGGATCAGCTCAATGCGCACATGCCCGACACACTGACCGCGACGCTGAGCAACAACTCGATCGTGATCAACTCGACCCGCGCGGACGCGGCGATCACCATCGAGGACGACGGCGGATCGACCGCGATCGAGCTGGGCATCATTCAGGCCACGCCGGTGAGCGTCATCAACGGGAAGGATCTGAACCCGCGCCTGACGGCCCGCAGCACGCTCGCGTCGCTCCAGAACGGAGCCGGCGTCGATCTCTCGGCCGGCCTGACGATCACGAACGGGCCGCAGCAAGCGCAGGTGGACCTGGCCGGCGCGACGACGATCGAAGAAGTTCTGAACCGCATTAATCGCACGAACATCGGCGTACGAGCGGAGATCGCCCCGGACGGCGATCACCTGCTCGTGCGCAACGAGCTTTCCGGAGCGGATCTGCGTGTCAGCGAACGCGGCGGCACGGCGGCCGCGGCCCTGGGTATCCGCTCGCTGCAAACCGGAACGCCGCTGACGGCGCTGAATCACGGTCAGGGCGTGGGCACGGTGCAGGGCGACGATTTCCGCATCACGACCGCCGACGGCACCGCGGTCAACATCGACCTGGACAGCATCGCGCCGGCGACGACCGGCTCGATCCAGGACGTCATCAATCTGCTGAACAGCGCGGGCGGGGGCGCGATCACGGCCGGCCTCTCGAACAACGGCGGCGGCATCGTCATTCAGGACAACACGACCGGCGCCGGCACGCTCACGATCGAGAAGCTCGGACTCTCGCCGGCGATCGACGACCTGGGCCTGAATGTCACCGCCTCCGGCGGCGTCATCACCGGCACGGACACGAACGGCGTGCACGTGAACAGCCCGTTCAGCGCGCTGCTCGACCTGAAGAACGGGTTGGCGAACAACGACCGCGAAGCAATCAATGCCGCCTCGGCCCGGCTCGAAGCGGCCCTGACGCAGATGGAGCGCGTCCAGGGTCAGCTCGCGGCGAAGGCGAATCAGATGCGCGAGCGTTCCTCGCGCGTCGAAGACGAATCAACGGCGACTCAGGTTCTGCTGAGCGACACGCGCGACGTGGATATCGCCGACGCGGTCGTGAATTTTCAGCAGGTGCAGACGGCGCTGCAGGCGAACCTGCAGACGGCGTCGCAAGTTCTGAATCTCTCGTTGCTCGACTACCTGCGCTAGATGAGACACCCAGCGCGGGCGGGCGAGTGACGGAGGGTGGGGATTGAAGCTGTGCGTGCGCGGCCGTGGCTTGGCGCACGCAGGCAACGATTCATCCGCATGATGCGGGTGATGTGTCCGGAGGGCACGGGCGGCGCGACGCGCGCCTGGTCGTCCGACCCACGCGGGTCGGGGCGTCCTGCCGCCAGATCGGATTGGGACGAGCCACGGGGAGCAACGGAGATGCTCATCCAGACGAGTCGCTTTGGGCCGGTCGACATCGACGGCGAGCGGATCATCACGTTCCGCGACGGATTGCTCGGTTTTCCGCAGCATCGTCGCTTCGCGTTGATCCAGACCGCCGTAGACCCGGTGTTCTTCTGGCTGCAAAGCGTGGACGACGCGGAGCTGGCATTCGTGGTCTGCGATCCGTTGGCGTTCGTGCCGGATTACCAGGTCCCCATTCGCAACGACGACGTCGAAGCGCTGGGCCTGCGTGACCTGCTCGACTGCCAGGTGCTGGTGATCGTGAACAAGGTAGATGACTACCTGACCGCGAACCTGCTCGGCCCGCTGGTGGTCGGCGCACAGTCGCTGCTTGGAAAGCAGCTCATTCTCTCGGATAAGCGCTATTCGACGCGCGAGCGTCTGATGCGCCGTCCGAGCGAGACGCCGGCGATCGCACGCATCGCCTAGGGACGGGCGAGCGGCTGCGCACCTGCGGGGGATCGACCCGCCCGGCCCCGGCACCCGCCGCGCACGATTCTCGTGCGCTCACGGAGGCGCCATAGCCGGCACGGATGCCGCGCGATCACCGACAGTGCGCCAGTAGCGGTACGTCCGCATGACATTCCGCACGGCCGTGGAAACGGCGCGTGCGCCCGACGCGCGTCCGCTGCCGGTCGCGCGCTGTGTTCGCCCCGCACGGAAGTGCCGGAGCGACGACTCGTCCGTAGCCTGCCCGGCTGCGGTCGCGGGCGGCGAATGAAGGCAGGCGCAAATCGTGCGCCGGCCGGCGTGTTTCCGCTTCCGGGCGGTTATTCCGGAGCGGCGCGCCCTTCAGGCAGCGACAGCAGAACGTCCGCGCCGCCGCGTGTTTGCGCGGCAGGGCGGGCGAAGCGTACCCGCATGGTCCCCAGGGGCCGGCCGGCACGCCCATAGTAAGTTGTGGACGGAAGGGCTTATAATGTTGTTCGGGTTTCGAAATTCCGGCGAAGTCGCATGGCAAATCAGGAATGCCGCGACACGTGAGTCCGCCCGGGCAGGCGGTCTCGCACGGATGCCTTCCGATCCACTGGCAGCGAAATCCACTCGGCGCATCGGCAACCATCAGGAAGGAGCCGCGGATGTTGGTGCTATCCAGGCAGCGCGACGAGTCGATCATGATCGGCGACAATGTGCAGATCACAGTGGTCGACATTCGCGGGGACAAAGTGCGACTGGGCATCGTCGCACCGAACGAGATCCCCGTTCACCGCAAGGAAGTGTTCGATGCCATTCAACGGGAAAACCGCAAGGCCGCCGGAGTCTCGGAAAAGGATTTAGCCGAGGCAACTCCGGTGCAACCGGCCGCGGCGCCACCCCCGCCCGCAGCCGCTTCGGCCCGAGCCTCATCGGCGAAGCGTGCCTGACGGGTATCCCTCGTTCCGTTGAATTTGGTCTGACAATCCCACCTTTCTCAGCCACAAACCGTTCAAGGAGGATGGCGAATGGCTCGTATTAACTCGAACGTTTCCGCGGTGGTCGCGCAGCGACACCTAAATCAATCGTATAGGGCGTTGAATACAACGATTCAGCGGTTATCCAGCGGCCTGCGCATCACGCGCGGCGCGGATGACCCAGCCGGTCTGATCGCGTCTGAGCGGCTGCGCTCCGAGATCCAGGCCGTCGGCCAGGCAATCAGTAACACCCAGCGTGCCAGCACGATCATTGCCACGACGGAAGGCGCGCTGGACGAAGTGTCCCGCCTGCTGAATGACGTGCAAAACCTGATCGTGCAGTCGGCCAACACCGGCGCGCTGAGCCAGGAAGAAATCGAGGCGAATCAGCTCCAGGTCGACTCGGCGATCGCCAGCATCACGCGTATCGCCAACAGCACGAGTTTTGCCGGCCGGCAATTGCTCAACGGCTCGCTGGACTACATCACCAGCGGCGTGAACACATCCACGATTACGGGCCTGCAGATTCATGGCGCGCAATTCGGCACGCGGCCGTACATCCCGGTCTCGATCGACGTCACCACGTCGGCGCAGCCCGCGATCCTGAACTATCCATTTGGGAACGTGAGCTCCAGCGTCACCATCGAGGTGGCCGGCAATAACGGCGTGACGACGCTGAGCTTCACGTCTGGTACGCCGGCGTCCGGTATCGTCGCCGCCATCAACGCGGTCAGCGATGCGACCGGCGTCACCGCGACGCTTTCCGCCAACGCGACCTCGGGCTTCGTGCTTACCAGCAATGGCCTGGGCAGCCGGCAGTTCGTGTCCGTGAAGGTGCTCGGAACCGGCACCTTCCAGACTACGGATGTCAATGGCGGTGTCACGCCTCGTGACACGGGCCGCGACGCGGTAGCCCTCGTCAACGGCGCTTTGAGCCTGGGCGACGGAAACGACCTGACACTCAAGACCGCCAGCCTGGATCTACAACTCAAGCTGGCCGGAAACTTCGGCGTCGGAACGACGAGCTTTGCGATTACTTCCGGCGGCGCGCTCTTCCAGGTCGGACCGGAAGTGAACAGTAATCTGCAAGTGAACGTCGGCGTGCGATCTGTCGCCGCTTCCGAACTCGGCAGTACGGCCAACGGCTTCCTGTCGCAGGTTCAGTCCGGCGGACCGTTCTCGCTCGTCGCAGGCAAGACCTCCGAAGCGCAGAAGATCGTCGCCGAATCCTTGAAACAGGTGGCGGTGCTGCGCGGTCGTCTCGGCGCGTTCGAAAAGAACACGCTCGACACGAACGTGAATCAGCTCAGCATTACCATGGAAAACCTGATTTCGTCCGAGTCGGCGATCCGCGACGCGGACTTCGCGCAGGAAACGGCGAACCTCTCGCGGAATCAGGTCCTCGTTTCGTCCGGTACGCAGGTCTTGGGTCTGGCCAACCAGACGCCGCAAAACGTCCTGCGACTGCTCGGCGGATAACGGGAAACGGCCCGGCGCGCGCCGGCGGAGAATTATCCGACGCACCACCGCCCGGCATGGCGAAATCTTCGTCATGCCGGGCATTTTTTTCGGTGTTTCACGCCGCGCGCCGCCCCCCCAAGGCGCCCATAAAAACGGGGCAGCGCGGCCTGAAAGAGGATTTCAACATGCGACACTCACAGTCTTGCATATGCGGGCCTGCCTCGCGACGCCCGCTATTCAAGCGCCCCCAGCGGCAAGTCGATGCCTCTCGCGTTCCAAGGACGGCCCCGATCAAGGAATCGGAGGCCAACAGTCGCGCGGGTCGTTCCGGCCGCGGCAGACAGGTCCATGCGACGAATGCCTAGGGAGGCAAGGGTCAGATGAGTCGAATCAACACGAACATCCAGTCGCTTGTGGCGGCACGCACGCTCAACCTGCAGAACCGCAACCTGAGCACGTCGCTGGATCGCCTGAGCACCGGTCTGCGCATTAACTCCGGCAAGGATGACCCGGCCGGCTTGATCGCCTCCGAATTGCTCCGGACCGAGAAGGCGGCAATCGGCGGCGCTCTGACCAACATCAGCCGCGCGAATAATGTCGTCGCGACGGCCGAGGGTGGTCTCGACGAAGTCAGCAAGCTCGTCACTGAGCTGGAAGACCTCGTCGATCGCAGCGCGAACGAGGCGGGCATCAGCGACGACGAGCGGTCCGCAAACCAGCTTCAGATCGACGCTATCCTCGATTCGATCAACCGCATCGCGAACTCCACCGCCTTCCAGGGCCGCAAGCTCCTGGCGGGTGAGTTGGACTACGTCACGTCGGGCGTCAACTCGTCGGACTTCGACCAAATCAACATCACGAGCTCGCGTATCGCCAACGGTTCGCAGCGCTCGGTAGTCGTCGAAGTCGCGGGTTCGGCCCAGCTTGCGTCGCTCACCTATGCGGCATCAGCAACCGGAACGGGCGTGACCACGCTCGAAATCACCGGGAAGCTGGGCACGGAAACATTGAGCTTCGCCTCGGGCAGCGACATCGCCACCGTCGCGGCCGCCATCAACCAGAGCAAGGAACTGACGGGTGTCTCGGCCTCAGTCACCTCCGCGACCGGACTGACGTTTCATAGCACGGAGTACGGCTCGAACCAATTCGTCACGATCAAGGCGCTGCAGGGCAGCTTCACCGTTCAGGGCGGCGACACCGGTTCGGATACGGATTACGGCCGCGATGCGACTGTTCGCGTGAACGGCGTAAACGCCAGCGTAAAAGGATTGACCGCCAAGATTCAAACCTCGACCCTTGCCGGTGAATTTGTGCTGGATTCGACCTTCGGCACAACGCTCGGCAGCTCGACTTTCGTCGTGAAGGGCGGCGGCGCTGACTTCTCGATCTCTCCGAGCGTCGACCTGAACGGTCTGGCCAGCATCGGCATTCAAGCTGTCACGACCAGTCGCCTGGGCGGTTCGAGCGTCGGATTCCTCTCTTCGCTCGGCAGCGGTCAGACGAACTCGCTCGATTCCGGCAACTTCTTTACGGCTCAGCGAATCATTCGCGAAGCCAGCACCAAGGTGGCCGAACTTCGCGGCCGGCTGGGCGCCTTCCAGAAGAACACGCTGGATACGACGCAGAACGCACTGAACATCGCCCTCGAAAACACGACGGCGGCCGAAAGCTCGATCCGCGAC
>JBGAJB010000184.1:0-7349 GCA_044225155.1 Phycisphaerae bacterium
TCGGCCTGAGTAATGTCCGGTCCGGAGAGGCTGATCTGCGACACAGAGACTTCCTTCGTTTGGAAAGCGCGCCACGCCGCGCGCCCTCGTTGAATGTCAGTTATCGGCGGTAGGCCGTTTCCGCCCCTCGCCGAGCCCCGTATGATATCGTCCGATGGACAGTAGCTCTCCCGCGCCGCGCTGGCTGCCGCATTTCCGCCGCGCTGTGAAATACCTGTGGCCGCACCGTCGAGCGATGCTTATCGGCCTGATTTCGGCCTTTGGCGTTGGTATCTTCTATACATTCAGCATTTCCAGCGTCATTCCGCTGCTGAAGGTCATGTTCGCCGACAACGAGTCCCTGGCGGACTGGCTGAACCGCGTCGAAACCGAGCGGCGGCTCGACATCGGCATCGCCCAGGACGCCCCCGACGATCCCGACGGACTGATCGTGCAGCACGTGCGCGCCGAGGCCCGTAGCGGTTCGACGCTCAAGGCCGGCATGCGGATCGCGGCCGTCGACGGAAAGAAAATGAGCTCGTACGAGTTCATGCAGTTCATCGCGACCTATCCCGACAATAATCTCGCGCGCGTCACGATCGACTACGAACGGCCGGACGATCAGGTTCGGGTTCACGAAGACGTCCCGCTGAACCTGCGCGCCTATCACTTCTGGTCGGAGCCGGTGCGGGCGCTGGCCGGGCTGTTGCCGCGCGGCAAAGACGCCGACGCGCGCCTACGTACGTTGACGGTCGTGATGGGACTTCTGGTACTGATCACGATTTTTGGCGGACTCTGTCGCGTCGCGAACGAGGGTCTCGTCGCGCTGGCGGTGCAACGCGGGATGCACGATCTCCGCAGCCAGCTCGCCGACCATGTGTTTCGCCTGCCGCTCGCCTGGCATACCGCCCAGCCGCCGGGAGACACCTTGGGGCGCTTCGCGACGGATTTGAACAAGGTCGAAGTCGGAATTTCGACGCTCTTTGGAAAGACGATTCGCGAACCGATCAAGGCGCTCGGTGTGCTCGCCCTGACGCTGCTGATCGATTGGCGTTTGCTGGCAGTTGCGATCCTGGGCATGCCGATCGGCGTCATCGTCATGCGTTCGTTCGGCCGGCAAGTGAAGCGCGCCCAGAGACGTGCTTCGCAGTCCTGGGGTCGCCTGCTCGATCACCTTGGCGAAAAACTGGCCGGCATCCGCGTCGTGAAGGCCTACGGCATGCAGGAGCATGAGGGCCGGATGTTTGAGATCGAGGGCCGTCAGCTCACGAGAGCCCAGACGCATATCGAACTCGTGGACGCTGCGACCAACCCGGCGCTCGAAGTTCTCGCCGTCATGAGCGTGTCCGCCTTCGTTCTTTACGGTGCGAGCCGCGTCTTCGGCCAGGAGTTGGAGCCGCACCTGTTCTTTGCGGCCGTCATTTGCCTCGGCGGCGTGTTTGATCCGGTCCGCAAGATGGGCAACGTGAACAACCGCGTACAGGCGGCCGAAGCGTCGGGCAAGAGACTCTTTGAGTTGCTCGATCTGCCCGTCGAGGAACCGACGAATTCGATCGCGACGCGCAAGCTCGCGCCGCTGACAGATCGCATCGAGTTTCGCGATCTGACCTTTTCGTATCCCTCGCATCCCGAGCGGCTGGTCGTGGATCATGTGAATCTCACCGTGCGACGCGGCGAGTGCATCGCGCTGGTCGGGTCCAACGGCTCGGGTAAGACGACCCTGATGTCTCTGCTGCTGCGTTTCTATACGCCAGTCAGCGGCCGCATCCTGATCGACGGCGTCGATCTCGCGGATGTCACACTGGATTCGCTGCGCGCCCAAATTGGTTTGGTCACGCAGGACGCCGTGGTCTTCTCCGGCACGGTGCGCGGCAACATCGCTTACGGCGTGGATAGCGAAGTCACTGATGAGCAGGTGCGCGCCGCCGCGCAGCTAGCGCACGTGGACGATTTCATTCAGACCTTGAGCGTCACGAACGATAGCGTGACCACGACCGGCTACGACGCACTGATCACGGCTCGCTCGCTCAGCGGTGGGCAGCGTCAGCGTCTCTCGATCGCCCGCGCGATTCTTCGCGATCCGTCGATTCTCGTGCTCGATGAGGCGACGAGTCAGGTGGATGCGGAATCAGAGCGGAAGATTCAGGAAGCGCTGGAAGACGTGACGCGCGGCCGGACGACCTTCATCATCGCCCATCGCTTCAGCACGATCGCCCGCGCCGATCGCATCGTAGTGCTCGACCGCGGCCGGATGATCGCCGCAGGAACGCATGAAGAATTGATGGAGAGCTGTCCGTTCTACGTCACGCTCTGTCGCACGCAGTTTGCCGCCGGCGTCGTGACCGCGGCCGAGGCGTGGGCCGAAGAGGCGGATGCGGCCGTGCCGCGCCGTCCGGTTGGGGCGGGCTAACCGTCTGTCGCTTCCCTAATGTTGGGGTTTCGGCTTTGAAGGTTTTGCCGGCGCACCGGCGTTGCTTGCGGCCGCGCTCTGTTCGCCGGTCGGCCCCCCGGTCGCTTCTTCGGGCTTCTTTTCCGCCAGCGGTGCGCCGAACATGCTGACGTGCAGCGCGCTCATGCGCGGCTTCAGCTCGATGTCTTTGTCGCCGCCCGCCGCCAGCGCGAGTTCCACGCCGCGGGCAAAATTCGCGGGTGAGAGCAACAGCGACAGCGGCTGATCCAGCGCCGCCAATCGCGCCACAGTCAGTAGGTCGCGCCGCGTATCCTCCGGCAACCCCAGCACATCGACGGCCATCGTCAGGTAGCGCGACGCCGGAGCCGGGCGCTTCAGCTTGCGCCAGTTGGCGATGCGATAGCCGAGCATGATCAGCAGCGGCAGGACGATCAGCAGCGAAACAAGGATCAGCGTGCCGCGCATGTCCGCGCCGTTTTCGAGCGCGTTGCGCATCGCGCGGAGAAAATCATCCGTGTCGGGTTTATTGGAGGCGAGCAGGAACAATCTCATTTGCTTGTCTCCTGCGGAGCTGTGGACGGAGCGCCGTGAATCTCGCGAAAGAGCTGACGCAGTTCGGCCGCGTTGCCGGCGTGAATCGGCGCGAGTTCCAAGTCGAGGTGATTCAGCAGTTGCTGCAATCGCCGTCGCGGAGGCGAAGTCGAATCGTCGATTTCGAGGGCGACCGGAATGGTCAGCGCCCGGGGAGGCGCGCCGGGATTCGCCCGCCCCAACTCGGCGACGATGTCGACCGCGATCTTCTTGAGATACTTGAGCGGGTCGAGCAGGACGGGGGCCAGTTCCGCGGAAAGTCGGGCAATCGCGTCATTCGTAACGGCGGCTTGCAACGCCAACAGCCGATCGCGTGGATCAGAAGATGCCAGGTAATGCGGCACCTGTGAGCGCCACGCGTCGACGTTCAGTCGCAGCAGCGCTACGAATGGTTCGCGTTGTGCGGAAGTGGAATGCGGCGGCAGATTCGGCCCAGAGCCGCGAATTCGCCCGCGGCCTGCTCGTCGACGGCGTTCCGCGCGCGGCCGCTGAGCGCGTCCACCGATCCGCGCAGACTCATGAGCATCCAGTGTGCGTAGGACGCCAGCGGGTTGCGCAATCGAACCGCGCGGCGCAGCGCATGCGGTACATCCGTGTGTTCGAGCAGCGCCAGCCCGAACAGCGTGTAGCAGCGAAGGTCGCGATCGCCATGCTCAAGCCACTCCGCGAACAAATCGAGGCGCTGCTGCTCGCTGAGTGCCGTTCCCAGAACCCAGCGCACGGCGTTTGGACGCAGAGCAGCGGGTATTTCCGAGAGACCCTTGCCGGCCTTGCTGAACCACTGCGGTTCGCGCACGGTCGCGATTTGTGCGGCAATTTCGCGGTCGGAGAGCAGCACGGTGCGGTCGAGCAGTCCCGCAAGTTCCTGGGGCGTATGCCAGCGCTTCAGCGCGGCCACCGCCATTTCGTGCCACTGCGCGTGCTTCAGCGCCGCCAACAAGAATCCCGCGAGGCGCGGCGACGCCCAGTGCTCGAGCTGATCATGAACAATCTGTCCGGCCTTCACGCGATGCGATGCCAGCGCGTCCCAGAGGGGAGCGCCGATTTCATTCGCGTACCAGAGCGCCGCTTCGATGACTTCGAGCCGGTGATGCACTTCAAAGCGCGAAAGGGCCTCCTGCACGGCACTGGCGACTCGGCGGCGATCGGCTACATGCTCATCGCCGGCGGAGGGTTCCTTCCGCGGATCGGCGAACTGCGCCGCCAGCGAGCGAAACACGCGGGCAGCGGCGTCGCGCACGTGAGGCATCGGATCCTGCAATGTGTCGGGAAGCAGGTAGGCGAGGTGGGCCGAGGGATCGAGTTCGACTGCCTGCAGGGCGTTCTGGCGCGTCGTGGCATCGCTGCTGCGAAGTGCGTGCGCGACCGCGGCTTGTCGTCGGGCCGGTTGCGCGAATAGCTGCTTACGGGCGGATTCCGGCAAGAGTTCAAAGCGACTGATGAGCGCGGTCCAGGAGCTTTCGTTGTCGCGCCCGAGCAGCACCTGCACGATTTTCTCAAACCAGTCGGGCTCGGCGTGCGCCAACGCTTCGCCGAGCGCGGCGTCCAATCCCGATTCGCTCGATTGCGCCAGCCAGCGGTAAAGGCGATCGGCCAGTGGCATCGAGTGGCACCCGGCAGTTTCCGCGCGTCGCGCCGCGCGGCGCGATTCCCGATCTGTTCATCGGTCCGATCATCGCTGTGATTGCGTATCTGGTCGTGCGGCGCAATCCGTCGCGCGCGACGGCGTTGCCGAGCGCGGCGGGCACCCGTATAAGGGCTGAAATGCGGGCAAGAATTGCGCTGCGGCCGGGCTTCTGGACGATCGCGGGTCTTGCTTTGGCGCTCGTCGGCTGCGAGCCGCCCCGCGCCGCACCGACGTCAGCTCCAACATCCGCGCCGACAAATCAAACGACTGAATCCGCTCCGAGCAATGACATTGATCGCCTGCGCGCGATTCCGTACGCGGGCTACGCGGAGGATTCCGGCGATCAGAACGGCGTCGTGCATGACGAACCCGGCCGTTCCGCGCTGACTACAACCTCGCCAGCCTGCTCAGTGCAGCAGGCTGGGGTCGACGAGCAGGGCGGGTGGTCATCGCTGGAGAAGATGCCGGGCCGCAGCCGGAATTGGATCCGTCACGCTGCTGCCCGATGGCGATCTGCTTGCGGTCGGAGCTGACCTGCCCGACAAGCCGGATCGAGAACATCGTCGACGAATGCGTTACGTCGTGCGCTGGCGTGGGATGAGCCGTACCGGCAGGCGAAGATGTCACGGCGCATCACGATGTGCAAATTGCTCCCGACGGGCGCGTTGTCACGCTGACGCTGCGGCGGCGGCTCCTTGCCTGATTTTCTGCCGCAGTTCGACACGCGCGACGACGAGATCATGCTGGCTTTCGGCCGCGGATGGGCATGTTCTTTCCAATCTTTCCACTCGACATATTGCGAGCGCCGCCCGGCTTTCGCTTTGAGCGCGTCGCTCCCGAGCGCTTCGGCGGTCAGGTCTGGGTAGACCTGCTCCATACGAACACGATCGAGTTCATGCGACCACCGGCCTCCAGCTCTGACAATCCGCTTTACGCTGAAGGCAATCTCCTGGTCTGCTTCCGGCATCAGAACCGCATCGCGGTCGTGAATCCCGCCACGAAGGAACTGGTGTGGACCTGGGGCGAAGGCGAGCTACTCGGTCCGCATGACGCGAGCCTGCTGCCGAGCGGCAACATCCTGATCTTTGACAATGGACTCGGTCGCGGCTGGTCGCGCGTGGTGGAGCTGGACCCGCGCAAGCCGGAGATCGTGTGGCAGTACAAAGCGCCGAAGCCGAGCGAGTTTTACTCGATGAGCAAGGGCTCCAATCAGCGGCTGGATAATGGCAACACGTTGATCGCCGATTCGGATCACGGCCGGGCGTTCGAAGTGACGGCCGCCGGCGAAGTGGTGTGGGACTACTATGCTCCGCAGCGCAACGAGCAGGGACAGCGGGCGGCAATCGTGCGTTGCTATCGCTATGACCGGGCGATGATCGACGCGATCCTAAGGCGGTATCCGGCCTCCGCGCCGGCATCGCGCGCGGCGGCCGGTTCCCAACCGGCGCGGCGCGTTCACTGACTTGCGGGAGTTTTTCGGAATGGCTCGAAGCACCCGAAGCTGGCGTGTCATCCTTAGCGGAATTTCGCTGATCGCACTCCTTTCGCTCGGTCTCGCCGGCTGCGGCGGGCCGCCGGCGCAATCACAACCAACCTCCGCCGCGGCAAGCGATAGCTCAGGCCCGGGAGAGGGCATGTCTGAGGTCGATCGATTGAAGGCGCTGCCCTACGCCGGCTTCTCGCCGAACGCCGACGAGCGCAGCGGCGTCGATTTCATCGATCCCAAGCGCTCGCAGCCGGGCTTCAATCTCTACACCGTCCACTATCTGTGCATGGCCGAGTTGATCGACGAGCACGGCCAGCTGATCCATCGCTGGAAGGCCGCCAAACCCGGCGCCCACTGGGCGCACGTCACGCTCCTGCCCGACGGTGATCTGATCGTGGTGGGCGCGGAGAATTCACCGAACCCTCAAACGAGCGTGGACGACGAAACGCGCTACCTGATGCGGATCGGGTGGGACAGCCGGGTCCGCTGGCAGCAGAGCATTAACGCTCACCACGAGGCGGTGGTCGCGCCGGATGGCCACATCGCCGCGTTGACGTTGGAAAGGCGGCCGGGAAGCGAGATTGGTGCCAAGCTAGACTTTCGCGATGACGGCATCACGTTGTTGAATGCCGCCGATGGGAGTTTCGTCAGCAATGTCTCCATTCTGGAGATGCTCCGCTCCGATCCCAGCAAGTTGAAGCTCGGGCGCGGCGTGCCGAAACGCGCCGGCGGCTCCGGCTGGATCGATCTACTGCATACAAATTCGCTGGAGTTTTTCACGAACACTGAACTCGCGAAATCGAATCCGCTCTACGCTCTCGAAAACGTATTGATCTGTTTCCGCAACCAAAACAGTATTGCGATCGTCAATCCACAGAAACGCTCGCTGATCTGGGCCTGGGGGCAGGGAGAGTTGTATGGCCCGCATGACGCCAGCTTGCTTCCTAACGGCAATATCCTGATCTTCGACAACGGTACGGGGCGCGGCTGGTCGCGCGCGGTGGAAGTCGATCCGCGAACCAACAAGATCATCTGGCAGTACCAGGCGCCGCATCCGTCCGATTTCTATTCAAACAGCAAAGGCTCGTGTCAGCGCCTCGCAAACGGAAACACGCTGATCGGCAACGCCGACAATGGACAGGCGTTCGAGGTGACCACCGCGGGCGACATCGTCTGGAACTACTACGTGCCGCATCACAACGACGCGGGACAGCGGGCGGCGATCGTGCGCTGCTATCGCTATGACCACGACTACA
>JBGAJB010000185.1:0-7041 GCA_044225155.1 Phycisphaerae bacterium
ACACGCCCGCCGACGTCCCCCCCGATGCGGCCACGAGCATCGGCGAGCCCGGCAAGTTCCCGTTCACCCGCGGCATCCACGCCGACATGTATCGCTCGAAGGTCTGGACCATGCGGCAATTCGCCGGCTTCGGCAGCGCCGCCCAGACCAACGAGCGTTTCAAATACCTCCTCGAACACGGCCAGACCGGCCTCTCCACCGCCTTCGACCTGCCCACGCTCATGGGCCGCGACAGCGACGACCCGCTGGCGCTCGGCGAAGTCGGCAAGTGCGGCGTCGCCATCAGCAGCCTCGAGGACATGCGCGTCCTCTTCGACGGCATCAAGCTCGCCGACGTCAGCACCAGCATGACCATCAACGCCCCGGCCGCGATCATTCTCGCCTTTTACCTGTGCGTCGCGCGCGAACAGGGCGTGCCCTTCGACAAGCTGCGCGGCACGTTGCAGAACGACATCCTCAAGGAATTCCACGCCCAGAATGAATTCGTCTTCCCCCCCGCTCCCAGCGTCAAACTCGTGATCGACACGATCGAATACGGCACGCGCCAGATGCCGCAGTGGAACACCGTCAGCATCAGCGGCTACCACATCCGCGAGGCCGGCGCGACCGCCGCCCAGGAGCTGGCCTTCACCATCGCCGACGGCATGTGCTATGTCGAAGAAGCGCTGCGCCGCGGCCTGCCGGTTGACGAGTTTGCCCCGCGCCTGAGCTTCTTCTGGGATGTCCACAATGAGTTCTTCGAGGAAATCGCGAAGATGCGGGCCGCCCGCCGCATGTGGGCCAACATCATGCGCGACCGCTACAAGGCCGCCAGCGAGCGCAGTTGGTGGATGCGCTGCCACTGCCAGACGGCCGGCGTCAGCCTCACCGAGCAGCAGCCGCACGTGAACATCATCCGCGTCGCGTATCAGGCGCTCGCGGCCGCCCTCGGTGGAACGCAGAGCCTGCACACGAACAGCATGGACGAGACGCTCGCCCTGCCCACCGAGCACGCGGTGAAAATCGCGCTGCGCACGCAGCAGATCATCGCCGACGAAACGGGCGTCACGCGCACGGTCGATCCGCTCGGCGGCAGTTATTTCATCGAGAGCCTCACCAACCAGATCGAGCAGCAGGCCACCGAACTCATCGACCACATCTACGAAACCTTCGGCGGCGTCCTCCCGGCCACCGAACAGGGCTACTTCCGCCGTAGCATCGCCGACAGCTCCCACGTCTACGGCCAGGAATTCGACCGCGGCGAGCGCGTGATGATCGGCGTGAACAAGTACGTCGAGGAAGACTACGAACGCATCCCCACGCTCAAGATCGACCGCGAAGTCGAGCGGCAGCAGGTGCAGCGCCTGAAAGACATGAAACAGCGCCGCGACGGCAACCCCACCTCCCGCGACCGCCACCGCGCGGCCCTGAAGGCGCTACGCGACATCGCCCTGGCCGGCGGCAACGTCATGCCCGCGCTGATCGAAGCGAGTGCGGCGCTGGCGACCGTGGGCGAGATGATGGATACGCTGAAGGATGTGTATGGGCCATATGATGGTGGGCCGGAGATGTAAAGGGATTAATGCCAAGTGCTGTATCTGAGCGAATAATGGGGTCGATCCCAATTTGCCTCCGATGGAGGTAACGATCCATCGATTCCCGAGCGATAATGCTAATTACATAGACAAAATTTGGTGCGCATCATGCATCAAAGAGAAGTAAGGAGTCAATATGTGCCCGACGTCGCTCGTGTTTTCGCTTGGGGTACTGTCTATGGCGTTGCCGAATACTCAGGCGTCACGCGTCGTTACCGATCCTCAACGGTTGACTTCTGTCGGCACCGCATTTGACAAGGGGAGTCCCACGCAGCGGCGCGACGTGGTCATACAGGCGATTGATGACGGTGTCATTACAACTGGCCAAAGTCTAAGTAACGTCAAGCAGGTGTTTGGTCGCCACTTGATGCTGCAAAGCCGCGATCAAAAGACGCATGACTTAAACGCATACGTGGATTTTCGCGAACCGATCCGAGCAAAGGACACAATGCGATCTCCGGCGGTCACGGGTTGGACCATTTACCTGCGATTTGGCGAAGATGACATCCTTACGTATTACGCATTGACAAATGTCCATAAGGGAACAGCCGCGCCTTGAGCTAGTTGTGTTCGTAGCGAGACGGCCAGGTGGCATGGCTGCGGATTTTGGCAGCCATGCTGGACGTCAATCGGCGCAGAACGTGCCGAGGCCATGCTCGCCCAAAGCCGCGAGCATGCCACCCAAGCCGATGCTCAGGGTGATGTAGGCTCTCAGCTCACTTGACAGCATCGAACGAGGACTGCGGTCAAACGAGCAATGGCAACTACAAAACCCGGCGCTTAAGAATGATTCCCGAGCGCCGAGCCGCCGTGTTCTTGGCGCCTGCGACTGCCAAATGTGCCGCTGCTCTTGGTGGACTGTCAGCTTGAACGCGCGGCGTCACCAGCCGAGGCCCGACCGTAAGGGAGGGCTTTTCTTCGCAGGCGGAAACGCCCCCTCCCTTACAGTCGGGGCTCTGCCGGGCGCCTTCGCTCGAACCGGGCCATTACCCTGCTCTTGAGCAGTGCCCCTTGGCCTTGGGTCCCAGCGCTGGCCCCCTAGCCCGGCTTTCTGCCCTGCCCCAATTCCACGAGCACCCGGCAACTTGGCGCAACAGAATCCAACAAACCGCGCCCGCGCCGCTCCCTCACCGCCACCCGCCGCCGCACTCCAAGTCGCCACGCGAATAATCCACGAGTTGGAGAACCGATACGTGCTTGTCCATGACGCACAGCCTGCGCTTCGGTCATGCCGCCGGCACGATGCCCACCGCTCTCGTCCCGCTCCCCAAGGAGGTCAATTAAGCCATGCGCCAACAGGAGCGTCTTGGGCCCAGTTCGCCCGGCGAGCCGAAACGCGCCGTCCAATTTGCGACGAATCGACATGTGCCGCCGAAACGGAGACTGAGCCACGGCCGCCCGGTGGCACCGACGATCAGGAAGCGTTACCCCAGGCGTCCCGGGCATCGCGCTTGAGCCGTCCGCGGCGATCCGCTATCCCTTTCCAACCGCGCGTGCGGCAGAACAAGAAAGCGATCATGGAACTCTCCAAGCTCCACACCGACCTGCTTCAGCAACTTGGCGCGTCCACGGCACCGCTGCGCCTGGCCGACCTGGCCGCGCGCATGGGCGTCGATCAGTCGCCGGTCTCCGGAGCAGCCGTCGAGTTGAGCGGACGCGGCCTGGTGTCGATCGAAGAGCGGCAGTTTGACGAACTCAGTCTCGGAAAGGACGGCGAGGCTTTCGCCGCCGCCGAACTGCCCGAACGCGTAATTGTCCGCGTGCTCAGCGCCCACGGCGGCCGCTGCAAGATCACGGAAATCCCCAATCATTGCCCCCTGAACGCCGGCCAGGTCGGCCAATCGCTGCGTTTCCTGCAACAGCGCGGCTGGGCGGCGAAACAGGGCGACGATCTTGTTCTATTCGACTCGACCGCGGCCGCGGCGCCGCAACAGCCGGATGAAGCGCTGCTGGCCGCGCTGCGCGGCGGCAAGACGGTCCGGGCGGACGAGCTCGCGGCCGGCGGTCTGAATGTCACCGCGGCGATCGAGCTATTGAAGCCGCGAAAAAACGTCTTGAACGTTAAGCCGCGCACCGATCGCTACGTCGCGCTCACCGACGCCGGAATGTCGCTGCTCGCCAGCGGCGTTCGCGGCCGCGCGCGCGTCACGCAACTCACGCCGGAATTGCTGACCGACGGCAAATGGCGCGAGGTCGAGCTGGCCCCCTACGACGTGACCGTCTCGGCCCGCAAGCTCTATCCGGGGAAAGAGCACGCCTTTCAGCGCACGCTCGACAAGGTGCGCCGCGTCTTCCTCGAGTTGGGATTCACCGAGACTGTCAGCCCGTGGATCGAATCGAGCTTCTGGGATTTTGACGCGCTCTTTCAGCCGCAGGACCATCCGGCCCGCGACATGCAGGACACGTTCTACGCCCGGCGGCCCGATCGCTGCCGCTTGCCGGACGAAGACCTTGTGCAGCGGATCAAGGCCACGCACGAAAATGGGGGCGAGACCGGCTCCACCGGTTGGCAGTACCGCTGGAATCGCGAACTCGCGCACAAGCCCGTGTTGCGCACGCACACGACGGCCGCCACGATCCGCGCGCTCGCGGCCCACGCGAAGTCCGCGCCCGGCGGCCCAAACGCGCCCGGAAAGTATTTCGTCATTGGCCCCGTGTTTCGCCGTGAAACGGTGGACTACAAGCATCTGCCCGTCTTCCACCAGGTGGACGGCATCATCGTCGACCCGCACGCGAGCCTCGCGACGCTGCTCGGCACGCTCAGCGCGTTCTATCGCAAGATGGGCTTTCCGAAGATTCGTTTTCGCCCAAGCTTCTTCCCCTACACCGAGCCCTCGGCCGAGGTGTATCTCTGGCTGGAACATCGCCGCGAATGGGTCGAGATGGGCGGCACCGGGCTCTTCCGGCCGGAAGTGCGTCAGCCGCTGGGCATCTCGAATCGCGTGCTGGCGTGGGGGCTTGGCCTGGAGCGCCTGGCGATGATGATCCACGGCCTGAAGAGCATCGGCGAACTGTATTTCGCGACGATGCCTTGGCTGCGTGAAGCTCCGCTCTGTCGGGCGTAGGTGCGCTCGGACTCCGCGGGCCGGCGTGGGGCAACGCCGCCCTCGGCTGCGTTCCTTTGCTCTGAGCGCGATGGCGCTAATCGCGAATCCCAGCCCAGCCCGGCCCCTGCGCCCCGGCGACGTTCACCGGATCGATCTTGGTGATCTGCAGGTCGTCCCCGACTTGCACAAAACGGATGCGCCAGCTCGACGGATGAAGTCCAACGTAATCCTTGTAGCGCAGATGAGCGAGATAGCTGATCTGCACGTCGAGCGTGCCGGAGTCGACGCGCGTGATCTTCAAGTCCGTGCGCGTCAGCGACGTGACGCGGATGCGCTCCAGCCAGGCCTTTGCATACGCGACAAATGCGAAGCGATCCACGACTCCGGTTCCGAGATCGACCTGGAATCCGGGCGCAAGTGCAGCTTGCAGCGCCCCCGCGCGGCTCGCGACTACGTCGCTCTCGATTCCCCCCATGACGGAGAGCACGCGCTCTCGCGTGGTTTGAATCAGCGATTGGGCGATGAAAAGACCGGAGCACACGATGAGGCCGACGAGCAGCGGCTTCGGACTGCCGCCGCGCCGCCAATAGACGAGCAACAAGAAAAGCACGAAGGCGCTCAAGACGCCGAGCGCCATCGGCGATTCGAGAAAGATCCACGCCAGCGTGTCGATCATGCCCGCTCCGACGCTCCGTGGCCCCGCGGCGTTTCCTCCGCCTGCGGCGCGGAAGAATCAGCCGTTCCAGGATGACTTACGAAAAACGGCGGTGCGGAGCGTCGCCAAAGCCAGCCGCGGCGCCAGAACGCCGCCAGCATGAACACGGAGAGCACGGCCATCAGCAGCATGACGATCGGATAACCCCAGTACCAGCGCAGCTCCGGCATGTTCCAAGGCGGTGCAGAGCAAAACGCAGCATGCCAAACCGCCAGCGCCAAACCATCAACAGCATGACGATCGGATTGCTGCATCGGCATGTTGAAAGACTGAAGACGTCAGCGAAGTTCATGCCGCTTTCGTAATGAAGAGTGGCAGGATGAAGATCGTCGAGATGATCGTCAGCACCTTCATGATCTCGTTGGTGCGGTTGCTGAGCGTCGATAGATACACGTCGGAAAGGCCGGAGGCGATATCGCGATACGTCTCCAGCAGATCGACGATCTGAATCGTGTGATCGTGGCAATCGCGCAGATAAACGCGCGTCTCTTCGGAGATCAGCGGCGTCTGGTCGCGCAACAACGTGTTAAACGCCTCGCGCAGCGGCCACACTGCGCGGCGCACCTGCTGGAGTTCGCGCTTGATGTGGTGAATGCGGGCCATGACGTCGTGTCCGCCCTGGTCGAGCACCTCGTCCTCGAGCACATCCAGCCGGTCGCCGCAGGCTTCGACCAGCGGAAAATAGTTATCGACAATCGCGTCGAGAATGCAGTACGCCAGGTAGCCGGCCGCGGATGCGCGCGTACTCAACAGGCCGGCCCGGATGCGCTGCCGGACGGAATCCAGGCAATCGCCATGCGCTCGTTCCTGGAAGGTGAGCACAAAATTTCGTCCGATGAACAGGCTGACCTGCTCCGTGCCCCATTCCGGCCCGACATGCGGCATGCGCGCCACGAGGAAGTAGACGTTCCCATACGACTCGGCCTTCGCACGCTGGTGCGTGTGGACCACGTCTTCAAGGGCGAGGCGATGCAGCCCAAACAACTCGCCGAGTTCGTTGATTACCGTGGTGTCGCCCAGGCCGTCGACGTTGATCCAGGTGACGAGCCAGCGATCCAGCAGCGGGCGAATCTCGGAAGCGTTCGTAATCGGGCGCTCGATGCACCCGCCCTCGCCGCCAAATGCGAAGGCCGTGATGCGTGGCGGTGGCGCTCCCGGCTCGGGGACGAGAAATCCCGGCGGTGCTCCTGGCTCGGTGCGTCTCTGAAAGGCGGCCCGGCGGTGGCGACGGCGTTTGGCTTTTGAGGACATGCGTGATTATTGTGTGCCCTGTCGCCGCCAGCAGGAAGCGCGAGGAAGCTCTGAAAGATACGCCATCCCCGATAAGCTTCCGTGGCCGTTCGGCTTCAATGCGCTCCCAACCGCTTTTCTGGAGAATCCGATGAAACAGTCTGCGATGCTGGGCGTGGCCGCTTTCGGCGCTGCGCTCCTGCTCGGAATGGCACCCCGAACGGGTGAGCCGCGCCCGCTGCGGCCGGGCGATCCAGCGCTCCAGTCCGTCGCATGGCTCGCCGGCAGTTGGGCGTGTGACTATCGCGGGGCGCTCATCGAAGAGCATTGGACCGCGCCGAGCGGCGGAACGCTGATGGGCATGAGCCGGACCGTGCGCGACGGCAAAACCCGGGAATGGGAGTTCCTGCGCATTGAGAAAAAGGGCGACGCGATCGTCTACCTGGCCAGCCCCAGCGGCCGCTCACCGGCCACG
>JBGAJB010000186.1:0-6867 GCA_044225155.1 Phycisphaerae bacterium
GCGGTCGAGGATGATCAGGTCGGGCGGATCGCGCGTGGCGTCCGCGACGGCGGCCTGCCCGTCGAGCTGCTTGCGGGTGAGGTAACCCTCTTTTTCGAGTTGGTAGGTTAAGACCGTCGCCAGATCGGCCTCGTCCTCGACCACCAGGATGGATTTCTTATTGGTGCGCATTCCGCTGAACGTCCAGTTTAGTCGTGGGCTCTACTGAAGCGTGGTTCAGTGTCGGAAACGCTGGTTAGCGGTTTACAAAGCATTCATTAAGAAACCGCTAAGACCGGCTCAGGAACCCGCATTGAATGCGATTCTCGCAGCTTTTCCGGCAACCGCCGCAGCCGTCCCCTGACCAGCGAGTGCCGGCGGTAATGCTCCATCATCGCCACGATTCGGTTTCGGACGAGTTCAATACACGCTTCGTCCGACAGGGCGTCCAATTGCTCCGGCAGAATCGGCTCGGAATGGGCCACGATCACAGGTGAGAACGGTCTGGGAACGATTGCGTTCCGTGGCCACGCCTCGAACGCGCCGAGGATCAGCGTCGGCACGAGCGGCACGCGGGCTTTTCGAGCGATCAGCACCGAACCCGGCTGCATGGCCTGGATCGAACCGTCCAGCGTGCGCGTCCCCTCGGGAAAGGCCGTGATGAGTTGCCCCATCTTCAGCCGCCGGAGCGTCTCCTTCACGGCCGAGATGTCCGCCGTCCCGCGCTTGATCGGAAACGCGTTCAGCGACTCGATCAGTTTCTTGAAGATCGGATGGCGAAAGAGCGTGTCGCGCGCCATGTAGGCGCACTCGCGCGAGAGCGCCTGCGTCGCCAGCACCGGATCGAGAAAGCTCTGATGATTGCACGCGAGCATGACGCCGCCCTTTCGCGGCACGCGCCGATGACCGAACACGCGCCCACGAAAGACGATCAAAAACGTCGCCTGGCAAAGCAGCCGGCAGAACCGGTACCAGAGCCTCAAGAGTGCGACCCGCTTTCGGCCGCGTGCTGGCTGTCCACCGCCACGCCGCCGCGCCGCAGGTGGTCCACCAGCAGATCGATCACCTGCGCCATGGTGCAATGCGTCGTGTCGATCACGATCGCCCCTTCCGGCCGCCGAAGCGGCGCAATTGCCCGTTGTGAATCCGTTCGGTCGCGCTCGATGAGATTGGCCATCACCTGCTCGAGCGTCACATCCTCGCCTTCGGCCTGCAATTCGTGGTAACGCCGCTCGGCCCGCGCTCGGACGTCCGCGTCGAGAAAGAACTTGAATTCCGCTTTCGGAAACGCGACGCTGCCCTGATCGCGTCCTTCCGTCACCATCGAGCCGAGCCGCTGGCCCAATTCCTGCTGCTTGGTAACGAGAATGCGTCGCACGCCCGGCGAGGCGGCCACAAAGCGCGTGTGCTCGCTCACCCACATCGACCGGATTTCCTCGGTCACGTCGCGCCCGCGCAAATGCACGCGCACGTGCGTCGGGCCGCAGTCCAGATCGAATTCCGCCGTATCCGCCAGTTGGGTCAGGTCCGTTTCGCTGGTCAGGGTGGTTCCGCTCTCGAGCGCGGCCAGCGTTACCACGCGATACATCGCCCCCGTGTCGAGGTACGCGATCCCGAGTCGGGCAGCGAGTTTTCGGGCGGCCGTGCTCTTTCCCGAGCCCGCCGGTCCGTCAATCGTGATGATCATCCGCGCTCCGCTGCGAGTCCGCCGGATTATAAGGTCGGCGCCATTTCCGAAAGCCTTGCCCGGCGGTTTCCGCGAACGCCACGCTAAAATGGCCGAAGACCTCGGCAGGAGAAATGCCATGGGATTGTGGGACAAAATCAAGGGCGAATTGATCGACATCATCGAGTGGCTCGATTCATCGAGCGACACGCTGGTGTACCGCTTCGAGCGCTACGACAACGAAATCAAATACGGCGCGAAGCTGATCGTCCGCGAAGGTCAGGCGGCCATCTTCGTGCGCGAAGGGCGGCTGGCGGACATCTTTCAGCCCGGCACCTACACACTCGAAACGCAGAACCTGCCGGTGCTTTCCACGCTGGCCGGCTGGAAATATGGCTTCTCCAGCCCATTCAAAGCCGAGGTTTATTTCGTCAGCACGCGCCAGTTCACGGACCTGAAGTGGGGCACGAAGAATCCCGTCATGCTCCGCGATGCGGAGTTCGGTCCTGTACGTCTGCGCGCATTCGGCACTTACGCCATGCGCGTCTCCGACCCGGCCGTCTTCCTGCGCGAGATCGTCGGAACGAACGCCGAGTTTTCGCGGGACCAGATCACCGAGCAGCTCCGAAACCAGATCGTCGCGCGCTTCAGCGACATACTGGGCGAGAGCAAAATTCCGGTCCTCGACCTCTGTTCGAACTACGACGAACTCGGCAAGTTCGTCAGCGAGCGCCTCCGCCAACAGGACGGCTCGTTCGGCGTCGAGGTCACGAAGCTTTTGGTCGAGAACATTTCACTTCCGCCCGAGGTGGAGCAGGCGCTCGACAAGCGCACCAGCATGGGCGTCATCGGCGATCTCTCGCGCTACACGCAGTTTCAGGCGGCCGAGGCGATGCGCGACGCGGCCCAGAATCCCGGTGGAATCGCCGGCGCGGGAATCGGCGCGGGCATGGGCGTCGCGCTCGGCGCGCAGATGACGCAGGCGATGCATCCGGCCGCAGCGGCGCCTCCTCCCCTGCCGCAACAGGCCGGCTATTTCGTCGCGATCAACGGCCAACAAGCCGGCCCGTTTGATTTGGGCGCGCTGCAAGCCAAAGCGCGCGCGGGCGATTTCTCTCGCGAATCGCTGGTCTGGCGCAGCGGCATGGCCGCCTGGACGAAGGCCGCGGAGGTGACCGATTTGGCCACGGTATTTGCCAACCTCCCGCCGCCGCTGCCAAAATAGTCCTTTCCGGTCGTGCAGCGGAGAGGATCACTATGCCCGTCGATACCAAAACCGCGCAGCGACGCCCGCTGCGTTTCGCGACACTCTCTGACGTTCGCGCCGAGGTCGATCGCAGCGCCGCGGCCGCCCGCGCCGGAAAGCTGAGAACCACGGGAAACTGGAGCGCCGGCCAGGTGTTTAATCATCTGGCCGCCTGGATCAACTATTCCTATGAGGGCTTTCCTTCGGACCTGAAGCCGCCCTGGTTCATCAAGCTGATTCTGAAGTTCCGCAAAAAGAGCTTTCTGTATGGCGCGATGCCGGTGGGCGTGCGCATCCCCGGCCAGCCGCAGGGCACGAAGGCCACGGAAGAAGCGACGTTGGAAGATGGCTATTCGCGGCTGGTGAAGGCGATTGACCGGCTGGAGAGAACACCGCCTACGCAGGCGAGCGTGATCTTCGGCCCGCTCACGCACGAGGAATGGAAGGCGCTGAATCTCCGCCACGCGGAGCTGCACCTGGGTTTCCTGCATCCCGAAGGTTGACGAACTTTGCTAAGCCGACTGGCGCCGCACGGTCATGTCAAAACTGCGGACCAGGTGCGTGTAGATGCTGTAGGTAATACCACTGTAGATCGCGACCGCGATCAGGCTCGATATCCCGCGAATCACTCGCGCCGCCGCGAGATCGTCCGGCGTCGGTGGTGTGGTGCCGGCGCCGGTAGAGAACACCGTCGAAGAGTGAATTACGGCCTGAATCGCCGGAAATGGCGTAAACGGCATCAGCGCCGCGGCCACCACGCCGCTGTTCCCCGAGTTCTGGAGCGCAGCGCCGCACGCGGTCAGCAATCCCGCGGCTCCCAGCACAACGGCCGTGCTGATCATGACCGCCGGCACGGTTTTCTTCGCCTGTAGCGAAAAATGCAGCCCGATCACCGCCGCCAGGGCACAGAACGCAATCATCAGAATTGGGACGAGGATGGCCGCCTCCGGCGTGGTAACGGCCAGGCTGATGGGCAGGACTCCGGCTGCGGCCGGCGGCGCGTGCCGGAATAGGTCGGCGATCGCAAAGATCAACAATGTCGCCGTCGGCGCGATCAACAGCGGAATCACGAAACTGACCAGTCCGCGGGCCATGCCCGAGATGATGTAGCGGCTCGTCAGCGGCGTCGTCAGGAGCATTTCGATCGTCTGGGATTCTTTCTCGCGCGTCAGCGTCGTGGCGGCCGTGTTCGTGACGATCAGCAGCACAATCGCCAACTCGATCCAGATCAGCACAGTCAGCCAGGTTCTTACGATCTCCGGCTTGGCCGGCGATAGGCCCCAGCGCGACTGCTCATGCCCGACCAGCAACGCGATGCCCGCCAGGATTCCGCCCACCAGATAGACCCACCGCATGGCCGAGCGTCCGCCGGCGGAGCCGCGCGTCGTGGCCTCGCGCCAGGCGATCGGATTGCTCCAGACGTGCCGCGGTTTCTTACGGCGCTCGCCCGCCTCGGTGCGAGTCACCGCCGCCTTCACCCGACCAAACCAGCCGACCTCACCCTCTTTGCTGGAGCGCCGCACGAAGAACAGGCACAGCGCGATCATGAACGCCGACACCGCCGACGTCAGAAACATATAGGCATACTGCGGCCGGGCGAGCATCCAGCTCCACGGCCATCCGTAGTGCTCCAGTTTGTAGAGTGGCGGCGCGGGTGTTTCGCCCGTGACGACATTCAGCGCGAGGAATGGGTGAACCGGAGCGAGCCAGCTCATCCGCCACGTCTGGCCCGCGCCGAAAGTGGCCTCGGGCAGCGCGCCATAGCTGGACATGCCATACGCACCGATGGCAATCAAATAGGCCGCCACGCCGGCAAAGAACGAAAAAATCGTCTTGCGCGTCCCGACGCGAATCACGCCCAGGCTGATCGCCAGCGACCCCGCGACAAACCCTGTGCAGGCGGCGAGCAACAAGCTGTCGCGCACCTCGAGCCAAGTCACACCGCCATAAATCATCGAGATACAGAAGATCGGCAGGCCGGAGAGCAGTAGCGCCCAAACAAAGAACAGGCGCGAAAAGAGCATGCCCAGCACGATCTGGGCGCTGCTGAGCGGCGTCGTCAGCAGAATGTGAAAAGTATTCGCGTCTTTTTCCTGCGTGATCGCGCCCGCCGCGAACACCGGCGCAATGAAACACATGAGGAATAGCTGTGCCAGACTCACCGCATAGAAAGTTTTCGTCGCGTTCTTCGCGAGCTCGGCCAACGAACGTTCGGCCCCGAACGCGTTCGTGCCGAGGACAACCATGATGGCGAAAAGAACACCTAGATAAATGACACGCGCCCAGAGATGGCGCTGTCGCTTTCCGGCGGTACTCACGACGCGCAGCAGGATCGGGTTGCCCGGGAGCAGACGCCACAGCCAGACGCCCAGATCCTGAAGAATCCCCATGCAGCCTCCCTGAGGAACAACTTCCGCCGAAGTATACGCTTCCGCCCGGCGAAGGATCACACGGTCCGCGGACCGGCGACCGCTCCGCACGAAAACGAGGGGCGGGTCACGCGGCCGGCGCGACCCGCCCCTTCCCCAGAGTAGATACGATTTCCGGCTTACTTGTCGTAACCGATCGCATCAAACGCGGTCAGATCTGACGTGCGATAGAACGTCGGATAGAACGTCTCGCCGTAGTTGAATGCCGGGTCCATGATGCCGATGGCCGGCACCTGCTCGCGGAAATGGCTGCACTGATAAGGCGAGCCGTCCGACATCCGGTACTCCACGCTGATCATGTCGAAGTTGTGGCTGTCGTTTGGCGCGTTAAAGCGTCCCAGCCGCGGACGCACCTGAAATTCGGCCGTCGTGTCCGGATTCAGGTCGGCCGAGCCGTCGGTGCTCTGGAAGCGGAAGATGTCGAGCGCCTCGATGTCGTTCACGCGGAAATCAATGCCGCTGGTAAAGCCCAGCGCGTGACCCGTCTCGTGGCAGATCACGTCCTGCAACGAGATCGTATTGGTGGTGACGCCGTTGGACGGGTCGTAGTCGAACGGGAACGTCGTGCTGAACTGCATCGACGCATCATTACCCGTCACGGTTCCGCCATTCGCCTTCCAATTCGCGAACGTGAAGAACACGCGCGTTTCGTTGGTGGGCGTGTTGCTGGCGCCGTAGCGCACCGGAATCGTCGTCCCGGTCGGCAGGAAATCCTGGATCGTGTCGTTGGCGTCCTTGCCGGCCACCATCACCGAGCGCGTCGTCGCCCAATCGACATAGCCGTAGCTGCTGCTCGTGCCGCCGATGACGCCCGTCCCCAATGGCGCGAACGACACGGAGATCGTCACCGTCATCGTATCACCGGTGAATTGCCCCTCGATGTACGCCTCGGCCGCCGCGAAGGCCGGCACGGCCGCCGCCGGAACGCTTGCCGCGAGCTGATACACGAGGTTCAGACCGGCGCGATTGTGCGTCGTATCGACGATCGTGATGTCCTTCGATTCCATTTGCAGCGCATGGTCCTCGGCCATCGCGACCAGATCGTCGGCCGTCACCAGCTCAGCGGGCGTCGAGCACACCGCTTTCCAAACCGTCTCGGTCGGGAACTCGATCGCCTCCCCCCACGGGAGAGTCACGACCTGCGTATCGCCCGGAATTGTGTAATGGGCGAAAGGTGAGTGGTACGCCTCGATCACCTGCAAGTCGTCGACCGGCAGCGCCGAGCTCTGCCCCAGCGCCAACGGCGCGAGCGACAGCCCTGCGAGCGCGGAACCGGCGCGGATCCATCCCTTGAAACTCTTCATGACTGATCCTCTCCCACATGCTCCCAGCGTTCGAATCAAGACATGAAGCCCACGAGGCGGAGCAGGCTGAACAGCCCACGAGAAGTGCCGCCGCCAGGCCGTATTCGAACAAAGCTGGACGCGTGAATCGTACCTGCGGCGCGGCCGTTCAACAACGAAGACGGCCGCGCCGGATGGATTGCAAGCAGATTTCCTCCGACATCAGGCGCCTGCAATGCCGGAAGCCGATTTTCGCGTCGTCGC
>JBGAJB010000187.1:0-7149 GCA_044225155.1 Phycisphaerae bacterium
AAGGCGCGGAATCGCCGCGATCAGGGTGCGCGTGTACGCGTGCCTCGGATCGCGAAAGAGCGCATCGGCCGCGCCGCGCTCGACGATGCGCCCGCGCTGCATCACCGCCACGTCTTCGCAGAATCTCCGCACGACGGCGAGATTGTGAGCAATGAAGAGATACGCCAGGCCATGCCGCGCCTGCAGGTCACTCAGCAGATTCAGAATCTGCGACTGAATCGAAACATCGAGCGCTGACACCGGTTCATCGCAGACGATCAAATCCGGTCGGAGTGCAATCGCCCGCGCGATCACGATCCGTTGCCGCTGCCCGCCGGAGAATTCGGCGGGCCGCCGAGGGAGCGCGTCCTCTCCCAGACCCACGTCCTGCAAAGCTTCGATGACCAACGTTCTTCGCGCGCTCCGCGTGCGCGCCCGCCCGTGCGCGGTCAACGCTTCGCCGACGAGCTGTTCGACGGTCAAGCGCGGATTCAAACTGCCGCCGGGGTCCTGAAAGATGAGCTGCATGCGCGGCCGCAGTCGGCGGAGTGCCGCGCGGGAGAGAGTCGCAAGATCGATTCCGTCGAACTCGACTCGGCCTTCCGTTGGTTCGATCAGTCGCAGCACGGCGCGCGAGAGCGTCGTCTTTCCGCAGCCGCTTTCGCCGACAATGCCGAGCGTGCGGCCGCGATGAAGCTCCAGGCTGACCTGATCAACGGCGGTGAATGGTTCGCGTCTGCCGGCGAACCGCACGGTCAGGTTCTCGACGCGCAGCAGCGGACGGGCAGGGGCGGCCGCGGGCAGGGGTGAGCCTTCGGCGACGGCTGCTGACGCATCCACCGCGTTACCCCATTTTGAAGACGCTGGTGCCTTCGCCTTCGACGAGCAGCTTTTCGTAGAGGCTCATGCCCTGTGCGTCGGTCAGCGGCCCGCTCGATGCGCCGCGAAGGAACTGCCAGATCAGCCGGTCTTCGTCACTCCGAAGTGCGTCATAGGGGCTGGAGCGCAGTTCATCGAATGCCTGCCGCGTGCCGATGCGCAGCATGCGTCCCTTTTCCAGCATGACCATGCGGTCGGCGATCCGAAACGCCGAATCCATCTCGTGTGTCACGACGACGCTGGTGACCTGGAGTTTTTTCGACAGGTCCATGATGAGTTCGTCGATGGCCGTGGACGTGACCGGGTCGAGGCCGGCGCTGGGCTCGTCGTAGTAAATCATCTCGGGATCGAGCGCGGTCGCCCGCGCGAGCCCCACGCGCTTTTTCTGACCGCCGGAGAGTTGCGACGGATACTTTGCCCGGTGCTGGAGCATATGCACCTGCTGGAGCTTCATGGCGACGACGATGTCGATGACGGAGCGATCAACGTAGGAATGTTCACGCAGCGGAAGCGCCACATTCTCGGCCACGGTCAGCGAACTGAAGAGCGCGCCGGACTGAAACAGAATGCCGAATCGCTTGCGCACCTGCTCGAGCGCCCGCTGATTGCCGCGGACGATTTCGGTTTCCGGCTGGTCGTTCAGGCGATAAATGATTGAGCCGGCGGCGGGCACGATTTCGCCGATCAGGCAGTTCAGCAGCGTGGACTTGCCGCAGCCCGACCCGCCCATGATCACAAGCGTTTCACCGCGATGAACGTCAAACGTGACGCCGCTCAGGACGGTGTTTTCGCCGCCGTCGGCGGTCGGAAAACGCACCACCAGCTCGCGGACGGAAAGAATCGGCAGTTCGGATTGCGAGCGCATGCAGCGCCTCAGGGCTTCGGAGTGCCGCTGCCTTCGAGTAGTTCGCGCGTCACCTTCGATTTACCACCGACGGTCGCGCCGTTCTGGCGCGCGCCGAGCAGGTCGGTCTTCGGCGGCGCCGCCTCCGCGGGCTGGCTGGCCGGCTGCGTCGCGGCCGGGGCCGTCACGTGCGTCATCGCGGCCCGCACATCCTTGGCTTTCGGCAGCGGAGCGTTCTTCGAACGGGCACAGAACACGCGGCCGCTCGCATCGGCGAGATAGACGGCCGTCTCGTCGCTGGTGGGCATGAACAGCGTGAAGCCGGGCGCCTCGGCCGTCTCCTGCACCGCGCCATCGCTCGCACGCACGCGCAAGATGGATTGATCACGCGACCAAAGATAGACCGAATCTCCCTCGACCGTCAGGGCCGCCCGCGCTTCCGGCACTTTCCAGTGAATGCGTTCCTTCACGTCGATGCCGCCCGTGTCGATCGCGGCCACGCCGTCCGCATCGCTGAATTGATACACCTGCTTGGGCGTCAGCAGCGGCGGATCGAGCAAGGGAGAGTTCAAACGGGCACGCCAGCGCGGGGCACCGTTGCCGGGTTCGAGCAGGTAAAGGGAGCCGTCCTTGCTGGCGACATAGACGCCGTTGTCGTCGGCCATCAGGTCGGCCGTGATGGGGCCCATCTGGATTGATTTCCAAAGCAGACGGCGATTGTCGCGGCGCCCACCCATGACGTAGCCGGCGTCGCTGGCGATGTAGATCGCGATATCGAGCATCACCGGGCGCGAAACAATTTCGCCGCCGATCGTGGCCTTCCAGATCGGATAGTCGAAATTGGCCTTGAAGTCGTAGATTCGCCCGTCGATCCCACCGAGGAAAATCGTCACATCATCGCTTACCGGAGGCGAGCCGGCCGGGAAGCGCAACTCGGTCGCGCGGAGCGCCGTGCCGTAAACGCGATCAAACTGCGCGATGCGCGGCACAGTGGCGAACACGGTCCGTTCGCGGATGTGGCAGGGGCGCGTCAGGCGATAGCCGCCGCGCGTCACCTGATTGGCCCAGCGCAGCGCGCCGGACGGGGCGTGGATCGCGAATACGTAACCGTCGAGCGTTGTGACGTAGACCTGATCGTCGACCAGATAGGCGTCCGCGACGGTCTGACCCGGCGAAAGCGGAACCCGCAACTGCCAGCTCTTGGCCAGCCCCATGGGTGCCAACTCGGCGGCCGAGATGTAGTCTTCCTCGGCGCGCGCCAGTTGCACGGCGAGCAGGGGCAGAAGCAGCGCTGACATTCGAGCAAGACGCATCAGAAACTCCCGTCGCCTGGGCGTTCCCGCGTGGTCGCGGCATCGCCGATCTTCCGGCGGAAAAGCTATCGACGCGCCGATGGCCAGTCAACGCGAATCCGCGCTGCGACCCCGAGAATCGAACTTCGCGCCGCGACAATTAGCGCGCAAGACGCCGCGCGGCATGCACACTCGCTGGGAGTCTGCATGCCGCGCGGGTGGATCGGACGAGCTTTTGTGCCGGCTTAGCGGCAATCGAGGCCGTATGCGGCCAGCACCACGCCCAGATCGTTCAAATTGACGACACCATCACCACCATCGATCGGGAACAGGTCGCCTTCGGCCCGAGTCCTGCCGGTCACTGTCGGCGCGTAGTTCGTCAGAACGATGCCGAGATCATGGAGATCGATAACGCAGTCGCCATTCTCCGGATAGATATCCGCAACATTGCAGCCGAGCTGGGCATTCGGGCAGCCTGGGGTTGTGAGGCGCAGACTGGCCGAGTCGCTGGTCGCCGAGCCGCAAGAGCCGGTCACGACGCAGTTGTAGGCGGCGGCGTCGCCTTCCTCGACGGCGGTGATCGTCAGTTCCGCCGACTGCGCGCCGCTGATGCGGTCGCCGTCAACGAGGTCGAGGCCGTCCTTCCGCCACTGGTATGTCAGCGGTTCAGAACCCGTGGCCTCGATGCTGAACGCGGCCTCGCCGCCGAGAGCAGCATCGACGTCGACCGGTTGGCGCTGAATCTGCGCGCCCGCGCCAATCGTCACCGTGATCGAATCGCTCATCGTGCCGGTACACGGGCCGGCCGAATCCGCGCTGAGCGTGAGCGTGACTTTGCCGACCAGGGCGTCGTTAGCCCCGGGCGTGTAGGTCGTGACTGCGGAAGTCGCGTCCGCGAAGACGCCGTCGCCGGTCGTCGACCAGAGCAGGTTCACGCCGGACTGTGCGCTACCTGCAAGAGCAACATCGCCGCCGCAGATCAACTGATCCGCACCCGCGTCCACCGTCACATTCATCGCTCCGAACGTTACCAGCAGCGAATCGCTCACAACTCCGCCGCACGCGCCGGAGCTTTCGGCCGCGAGCGTCAGCGTCGCAGCGCCGTCGGCGATGTCCTGCGCTCCCGGCGTGTAGATCGCCGTGAGGCTGGTCGCATCGTCAAACGTGCCGTCGCCGCTGGTGGTCCAAATCGGATTGGCGGCATTTCCCAGCGTCGCGGAAAGCGTCGCCGCTCCGTTGCAAATGCTCATGTCGGACCCGGCATCGACCACGGCCGCCTGGGCGATCGTGAGCGTGAGCGAATCCGCCGCGGGTTCGGCACAGGGGGCCAGTGGATCGGCCGTCAGCGTCAGCGAGACGCTGCCCGCCGCCTCGTCGGCCGGCCCGGCCGTGTAAACCGCTGTCGGTGAGGTGGCGTCGTCGAACGTGCCGTCTCCCGCGGTGGTCCAGAGCACGCCGGCGGCGCTCGTCGCAGCACCCGCGAGCGTCGCCGATCCGCCCAGACAGACTTCCTGGTCGCGGCCCGCATCCGCCGTCGGCAGAGCGGTCACCGTCAGAACCGAGTTCGTCGAGTACATCGTCGCGCACGAGTTCGTGACGACGGCGTCGTAGACGCCAGCGTCCGTCGTCGCTACCGCAGCGATCAAGAAGGTCGCGGAGGTTGCGCCCTCGATCGGTTCGCCATCCTTGCGCCACTGATAGGTGACTTCCGTCGCGCCACTGGCGGCCACCGATACCTCGAACGACTGACCTTCGCAGAGGTTCATATCCGTTGCCGGCTGGTCGTCGATTGAGAGCTTCGGCCCTTCGCACTCGTCGGGCACTGAGTTGCCGTCGCAATCGGAACTGGTGCCGTGCGAGATGTCCATTTCGTCGGGGATTGCGTTCGCGTTGCAATCTTGAATCGGGGCTTCTTCGCCGTCGAGAACGCCGTCGAGGTCGCGATCGATTCCCAAGCGCGTCTCGGTGCCCTTCGGAACGACGGTGAAGGTGATCTCGCTTCCGTCAGCGGCGCCGGTTCGCAACGTCACCGTGCCGATCGTTTCGCCGGTGCGATCACTTTGGTACTGGCCCGCGCCGACATAAACCCAACCGCGATTTTCGCCGTTGCGGCGACCCTTGGCGATCAGGCCGACTTTCCCGTTGTCTGCGAAATTCTGAAATGACGTCAGGAAACCGATCGCAGTGACATCCTGGCGATTACTCGTGTCGAACGTGATCTGCTTGCCGACGGCCGCATGCGTGTCCTTGCTCAGCGGGCCGGGCGGCTCAAGCAGCCACTCATCATTTCCCACGGGCAGGTCGGAGCCGGAAAAGCTCATCAGGAAGGCGATGAGATCGGACAAGTCCTGAAGAGTGTTCGGGAATTTTTGGAACTGCTCCATAAAGCCCGCGAGCGTTTCCGACCCGTTGTGGAAGACGCCGAATCCGGCGCGGCTCTTGGCAATCTCGCGGACGAACCCATTCTTGCGGTAGAGGTCGCGGAGCTGCACGACCTTCACGGTCAGCGGCAGATCGCCGTAATCGAACGGCAGTCCGACGACCGTGTGGAAGATTTCGCCGTTCGGACCGGGAGTTCCCGGGACGTAGCTGCCGGAGCCCGCGTTCGGACACGCCGAGTCGCCCATGAATACGTGCGACGTACCGAGGCCGGTCGGCAGAGTGTGACAGCTCACGCACGTGCGGTCGGTCACGCCGTTTGACGAGTGGGCGGCTTCGGTGCGAAAGGTGAAGAGACCCTTGACCGCGTCGCCGGGAGGCAGCGGATCGCCCAGCTTGGTCCCGCTGAATTCGCCGTTGGTGTAATGGCCGGGCAGCGGCAGCGCGGCAGAGAGCTGGGTCCGCTGCGGAACGGGTTCGGTGGGAAATAAAGCGTCGAGAGGAAGTCCTCAAACTCCTGCATTTCCTGGGTGGACAACACGGTGTCGTCGCCCAGCAACGTCATGAAGACTTCGTTGAATTCCTCCAGCCCATTCTTGTCGCCGCGCCAGTGGAACGGCTCGTGGCCGATGATGTCCTGCAACGTCTGCGTGACCATCACGCCCTTCATCGGGTGGAAGTCGGGGCAGTCGCGCTCGGGATTGACGATCGCGACGCCGGCGCGACAGAGTTGATCCATCACGCTCATGCTGCCGGCCGGGTTGCCCAGATCCCAGCCGAGGCGGTCGGTGCGACCGTCGGGATGACAGGACGCGCAGGACAACTGACCGAGTCCGGAATTCTTGTGCGTGTCGTAGAGGTGCTTGCGGCCGGTTTTGACGGCCGCCGGCGTCGGGTCGTAGAAGCCGTGCTCGGCGACGATGAGATTTGAAGCCGTGTCGATTACATCGATCTTGGCGGCGAAGCGGCTCAGTACATAGAGCTTTCCGTTTGCTTCGTTCAAAGCGAGACCGGTCGGGCCTTCGGCGACGTTGATCGGATCGGCGACGCGGAGTCCGCTGCCGTCCACAATGACGACGTTGTTCGAGCCCATGCCGGCGATGTAGGCGCGTGAACCGGCGGCGTTCCAGAGGATGAAGCGCGGATCGCCGATCGAAAGATCGCGCAGCGACTGAGACGCCGTTTCTGGATTGGCCTGCTCGGCTACCTGCTCGTCGGAATAATCCAGGTGCGGATTGAGATCGACGACCTGCGGCGTCGACGGCGTCGCCTGATTGCCGAGCGCCAGTTCCACGCGGACGAAACGCGACTTCAGGTTCGGCTCGTAACGGATGACGTTCGTCGCCTGCGTGCCGACCACCGCAATATTGCCCGTGCCCGGCTGTACAGCCAGGTTCATGCACGCCTGCATCATGTCCGTCAGATAGCTGATGGACAGTGCGTTGGCATCGATGACGGCGACGTCATTATCGATCAGTTGCCAGCCGGCGACGCGCCGCGAGTGGGTGCCGCCGTCGGCGACGTAATACGTCCAATCACCGTTGTTATCGTCCATCCAACGACCGGCGGAACTGCGCTGCACGATCAGGCCGACGGGCGGCGCATGCAGACCGCCGAGTTCGGCGCTGATGGGAGGATAAATCTCGGTGCCGCGATTCGGCGGCGGCATGGCGCCGCCGTAGGGGCCGTTACGGTCGAGGACGGCATTGCCCGCGACCGAGTTCACCGCGCCGGCTGCTCCGATCACCGTGGTTCGGTTGCCCGACTCAAAACTCG
>JBGAJB010000188.1:0-6811 GCA_044225155.1 Phycisphaerae bacterium
CGCATCACATTGAGCAGTTGCTGGCCTGGGGGGCCCGCTTTGACCGCACAGCCGGCCAACTCGCCATCGGCCGCGAAGGCGGACACTCGGCCGCACGCATCCTGCATGCCGACGGCGACGCCACCGGCCGCGAACTCATGCGCACGCTGATCGATCAAGTCCGCCGCCGCCCGCGTGTGCGCGTCTTTGAGCGCTGCTTCACGATCGATCTCCTCACCCGCGACGGCGCGGCACTCGGCGGCGTCACTTTTCATCCCAAGTACGGCCATCAGATTTTCTGGGCCGGCTCGATCATTCTCGCGACCGGCGGCGTCGGCCGCGTCTATCGCGAAACGACGAATTCGCCGATCGCGACCGGCGACGGTCTCGCGATGGCGCTGCGGGCCGGCGCGGTGCTGCGCGACATGGAGATGATCCAGTTTCACCCGACGACGCTCTACATTGCGGGCGCGGCCCGCGCCCTCATCAGCGAAGCGGTGCGCGGCGAGGGTGCGTATCTCCGCAATCGCGCCGGCGAGCGCTTCATGCAGGCCTACGATGCGCGCGGCGAGCTTGCCTCGCGCGACATCGTCAGCCGCGCCATCAACGCCGAGATGAAGAAGGACGGCGCGCCCTGCGCCTATCTCGACGTGCGGCACTTCGCGCCGGGCCATTTCGAGCAGCGTTTCCCGGGGCTGCACAAGCTCTGCCTCGATTTCGACATTCGCCCCGAGCGCGACCTGATCCCCGTGCGTCCTACTGCCCACTACACGGTCGGCGGCGTCGTCACCGATGCCCAAGGCCGCGTGCTGAGCGACGCGCGCGGCAAACTCTTCGACGGCTTGCTGGCCGCCGGCGAAGTGGCCAGCACCGGCCTACACGGCGCGAACCGGCTGGCCAGCAATTCGCTGCTCGAAGGACTCGTCTTCGGAGCGCGAGCCGGCGCACTCGCGGCCCAGCGCGCCCAGGAGCGCCCGCGCCCCGATTCGCCGCCGCGCCTCAGCCACCTGCTGCCGCAATCGGCGCGCACCGAGCTAGATCTCGAAGACGTGCTGCACAGCCTGCGCAGCGTCATGTCACGCAACGTCGCGATCGAGCGCTCGGCCGACCGGCTGCGCGAGACGCTGGAGATCGTCGAATTCTGGAGCCGCTACGTGATGGACAAGGTCTTCGACGCCCCCGTCGCGTGGGAAACGCAAAACCTGCTCTCCATCGCCTGGTGCATCGCCACGGCCGCCGCCACGCGCTGCGAATCCCGCGGCGTACACTTTCGCACCGACTATCCGAGCGAAGATCCAGAATGGCGGCGGCATGTTGATTTGCAGCGCGCGGATGATGCGATTCAGTGTGCGACCAAGGCGGTTGGGGGTTGAGCTGCCCCGTGAATCGCATCAAAGTGGTCTCCGGAACCGACATGTAGCACAGCCGCCCCGGCAGTGATCTCCCCTCCAGCGAGGTAGCCTAAACCCCACCCGACTTTGATCATTTGAGGGGCAGCCTCTATCCGTGCGATTGCCACTGCGGCGTGGTCAGGACCATGCCGTAACTCTATTTCCGACCGTGTCTTGCTCTGAGTTGCGACCTGCGAATGATTCCAGCACCCGGGCGGCGGCCTCAAAACCGCCGCCCGGTTTGTTTTCTCCAAAGGACTTCTCCTTTCAGGAGCCCCGGAGGGGCGCTTGAATGAAGCCACCGGCGCAAGCCCGTGGTCATGTCGGCGGTCGGGAGAGAGCCCTGGAGGGGCGACTGAACGGCGGAGCGCTGAGAGCAGCGCGACGCGGTGAGAACGATCAGCGCATTAGCGGTCAGCGCATGAGCGGTCAGCGCGTGAGCGGTCAGCGCGTGAGCGGCTCAATCGCCCCTCCGGGGCTCCACGATTCCTGGATGGATATCCACGGGCTTGCGCCCGTGGCTACCTTCACTCGCCCCTCCGGGGCTAAGCCAGTCATGCCGCCGAACTCATTCAGCGCGCTTCCCGCGCGAAAATGGCGGCGCTTGGGTGCCCGGTGCTTTTTTCTTTCCTTGCGGCCCCAAAATCCCGGCCATTTTCTTGATCCACGGCCGGCCGCGGCCTGGAACTATGTGGCATTTTGGCGGACCAAGCGCGGAGATATTGCGGCGAGAACGGCGTCTTCCTCGCGACCATCCCCGAACCCTGCACGCTCAGCCTCGCGGCGGTTTCGTTTGTGGTGCTGGCCGGGCGGGGCAGTCGCGTGCGGCCGGCGGCGATTTCGTCAGCGCCGTAGGCGGGATCAACGCCACGACGAACGGCGGCGCGAACTGGACGCTCGGCAACGAGATGCTCGACCTTGGCGTTGTCCGCGCCGCCACGCGAAGCGCGGGCCGGCATTTCGCTCGGACTCGCTATGATTCGTGAATGAACGCGTTTCTGCGGGTCATAGACGCTCTCAATCGGGAGCAGGAACCCTACGTCGTCGTGGGCGGATTTGCCGCGCTGCTGCACGGTAACAATCGATTTACGGCCGACTTGGACCTCGTGGTAGATCTTTCTCCCACGACGGCGCTGAAGACGATTCGCACGCTGGTTGGAATGGGGCTGACGGCGCGAATCCCCGTCGACACCGACACGTTCGCCGATGCGGTCACCCGGTCGCGGTGGATTCGCGAAAAACAGATGCTTGTGTTCTCGCTTTTCGACCCCAAGTCGGCCTTGGTCGTAGACCGGTTTGTCAGGGAGCCATTGCCGTTCGACGAGCTTCAGCGTGACGCCGAGACGATCGTTGCGGAGGGGTTCCGATCCGTGTCTGCTCGATTGAACATCTGATCCAACTGAAAAAGGCCAGCGGTCGCCCGCAGGACGAACTTGACGTGCAAAATTTGGAGACCATCCGGGCCGCGCGGGAGAAGCGGGAATGAGACGCTTGCCAGTTGAGTATGACCCCGCTGATCCCATCTCCGCGGCGTTCGAGTCGGCGCGCGTCGCAAATCTGTTGCACTTTGCGCAGCTCAGCCCCGACGCGCGCGTTCAGTGGCTGACCGAAATGCTTGAGTTGATGCATTCGTTGCGGCAGCGAAGCGCCAGTTCTGACACACCGTACGTCGCGCCGGACCAAGGCAAATCGACCCCTTGACGTCGTTTGAACTTTTTACTCCTCGATTGCGCCTCCTCGCCCTGACGGCCGAATCCGCCGCGGCCGCGATTGCCGATCGTGAGCGTTTTTCCCGTTTGCTAGAAGCTGACGTTCCCGCCGACTGGCCGCCGGAGACGCTGGCCGATGTGCAAGGATTGATGGCTGAAAAGCTCGCCGCCGACCCCGGTCTGACCGGGTGGTGGGGTTGGTATGTCATCGCCCGGCCGGGCGTCGTCGCGGATAGTGCCACGTTGATCGGTACCGTGGGCTGCTCACGCTGGGGCCCGGAAAATCGACTTTACTTCGGTTACGGCCTGCTGCCCGCATATTTTCGACGCGGCTTGGCAAGCGAAGCGGCTTTGGCGCTGATCGACTGGGTAACGGCTCAGCCCGGGATCACTCGAATCGACGCGACGACCTTTGAGCGGCACGAGGCGTCAATACGGATTCTCGAGCGCTGCGGCTTTACGTGCCGCGGAGTCTCACCCGACGATGCGAGCGCCGCGGATTCCGATCGCCAAGGCCGCGGCAGACTCATGCTTTATGTTCGCGAGCAACGCCCGGTCAGCGCGGATATGAAATCGGCCGTCACGCTGAGCTAGTCGGATAAGCGTCGGGCCTCGCTCGAATTTCAAGGAAAACTCTCAACGCGACTGCCCGCTCCCGCGCACGACATAGCGCTGCGTCGTCAGCTCTTCCAGCCCCATCGGCCCAAAGGCGTGAATCTTGCTCGTGCTGATGCCAATCTCCGCCCCGAGGCCGAGTTGGAAGCCGTCGTTGAAGCGCGTTGAAGCGTTTACCAGCGTGCAGGACGAATGCACGCGGTCGAGGAACGCGGCCTGGTGGGCCTCGTTCTGGGAGAGAATCGCGTCGGTGTGATGCGAGCCGCAGCGATTGATGTGCTCGATCGCCGACTCAAAATCGGGCACCACCTTCATTGCCACAATCAAGTCCAGAAACTCCCGGCCGAAGTCCTCCGGCCGAGCGGCGACGAGCCTGGCCCGCGCCGCGCCCGCATCCGCCGACGATGCAGCCGCCTGGCCTCCGCCGCCGGAATTCGCCGGCCCGGCGAGCGCCAGCGCCCGTGCATCGGCCCGCACCTCAACGCCCGCGTCGAGATACGCCCGCACCAGCAGCGGCACGGCCTGCGGCGCGATGCGTTCATGCACGAGTATCGCCTCGACGGCGTTGCAAGTGGCCGGGCCGCTGGTTTTGGCCGTGACGCAAATCCGGGCGGCCTGCGACAAGTCGGCCGTCTCGTCGACGAAGATGTGACAGACGCCGTGAAAATGCTGCACGGTCGGCACGCGCGCGTGCTCATGCACGAAGCGAATCAGCTCCTCGCCGCCGCGCGGAATTGCCAGGTCGATGAACTGCTCGAGCCGCAGCAACTCCTTGATCTGTTCGCGATCGCTGGTCGTGAGCAGCCCCACGGCATCCCGCGACACGCCCTGCCCGGCGAGCGATTCGGCCGCGAGTTCCGCGAGTTTCTGATTGCTGTGGGCCGCCTCGCGCCCGCCCTTCAGAATGCACGCGTTGCCCGACTTGAAGCAGAGCGCGAACGCATCGACCGTCACATTTGGGCGCGCCTCGTAGATCATCAGGATCACGCCCAGCGGGCAGCGCACCTTGCGGATGTGCAGGCCGCTCGGGACGTCGTACTCCTTCGTCACCTGGTTGACCGGGTCGGGCAGGTCGGCCACCTGCCGCAGCCCTTCCGCCATCTGGCGAATTCCCGCGTCCGTGATCGTGAGGCGGCGCAGCTTCGCATCGGCCAGGCCGGACGCGCGGGCGGCCGCGAGATCGGCCTCGTTCGCGGCAAGAATCTCGACGGCCCGCGCTTCGATTCGCACGGCCAGATCGCGCAGCACAGCGTCCTTCACGGCCGTGGAGAGCGACGCCAACTGCTCAGCCGCGTGTTTGGCGCGGGCGGCCATTTGATAAGCGGGCGAATCGGCGGACACGGGCGAAGTGGTGCTCATGCGCGCGACTCCTCCAATATCACGAGGTCATCGCGATGGATCACTTCCTTCACATATTCGTAGCCGAGCAACTGCTTCACCTCGTTCTGGCGGCGACCCTTGATCAGGCGAATCTCGTCGGACGAATAGGACACCAGCCCGACCGCAAAAGTCCGCCCCTTCTCATCGAGCAGATCGACGCGCGTCCCCATCGGAAAGCGGCCCTCGACGGCCGTGATCCCCGCGGGCAGCAGGCTCGCGTTTTTCTCGACCAGCGCCCGGCACGCGCCGGCATCGAGCTGCAGACTGCCGCGTGACTTCTTGCGGACGGCGATCCAGGTCTTCCGCGAACTGAGCGTATTCGCGCGCGGCACAAAAAGCGTGCCGATTTCTTCGCCATCGACGACGCGCGGCAGCAGGCCGGCCACTCCGCCCTGCGCGATGATCGTCGGGACGCCCCAGTTGCTGGCGAGCCTTGCGGCCGACACTTTCGCGATCATGCCGCCGACGCCGGTCTCGGTCAGGTCGCTTGTAATGTGCTGATCCAGCGACGAGCCGACATCGACGCGCGGAATGACCGCATCGGTCCGGCCCGTGGGGAAAACTCCCGGAACGCGGCTGAGAATGATCAGCAGATCGGCCGACGCGACATTCGTGACGAGGGCTGAAAGATGGTCGTTGTCGCCGATCGTCGCCTCATGTTCTGAGAGCGCGTCGTTCTCGTTGAGAATCGGCACGACGCCGCGCGTCAGCAGTTCTTCCATCGTGTGCCGCGCGGAGAGGAAGCGCTTGCGGTTGTCGATGTCGTCCGCGCTCATCAGGAGCTGCGCGACGTTTGTGCGGTGCGCGGCGAAGGCCTTCGCCAGCGCGGCCATCATGCGCGGCTGACCAATCGAGGCCGCCGCCTGGCGTTCGAGCACAGCCGAGGGCGATTTCTCCAGGCCAAGCAGTGCATAGCCCGAGGCGACCGCACCGCTCACGACCATGATCACTTCACAGCCGCGATGTCGCAGCACGGAAACGTCATAGGCCAGGTCGGCGATGACTTTGCTCCTAAGCTTGCCCTTTCCGGCAATGACGCCGCTGCCGACCTTGACGACGACGCGGCCCACGCGGCCGAGATCACGCGGCGGCGCTGCCTCAGACCGAGTAGCCGACGGACGGTTGCGGGAGCCGGAGCGATCCATAAGTCATATTCATATCGCATCTTGGCGGCGGAGTGATGAAGCCGGGCGATTTCCGCGCGATCACCCACGGTTATCATCCCTTCCGGCTAGGGCGACGACCACGCCCTCGGCCGAACCGGAGGTAACGTCGATGTTTGCCGCGCTCTTCGCCGCGTTACTCGCCTCGACCGGCCCGCTCACCCAAACCGCGCAGGAAAAGCCGGGGACCGCCAAGCCCGCCGCCGCACAGTCACATCCCGCCAAACCCAGCCGCGCCGAACTGGAAAAACGCCTGAGCGAGACGCTCTCGCACGCCCAGTTTCGCGGCAGCTTTCGGATGCAGACGCGCGGGGCTGACGGCAAGATCACGCTGGGCGAGCCGCGCGAAGAGACCTACTACATCGACTCGGCCGTGAAGTCCGACCAGGATTATTGGGCGATTACCGCGCGCGTGGTCTACGGCGAGCACGACGTCACGCTGCCCGCCCTGCGATTCCGTGTGGCGTGGGCAGACGACGCGCCTGTGATCGTCGTCGACGAGATGAGCCTGCCCGGCCTCGGAACCTACACCGCGCGCGTGATGATCTATCGTGATTACTACGCCGGCACCTGG
>JBGAJB010000189.1:0-6805 GCA_044225155.1 Phycisphaerae bacterium
CCCTCGGCCGGTGGACACGGCCCTCAAGGAATACGTCGAGCAGAACTACACGAAGTCGATTCAGCGCATCGCGATGCGCGACGGCGTGCATTTGTTCACGATCGTCTACAGCCCAAAGGACACGAGCAAGGCCTACCCCATTCTGCTCTTCCGCACGCCGTACAGCATCGGCCCTTACGGCGAGAACGAGATGCGCGACAGCCTCGGCTCGGGCGACGGCGAAATGGCCCGCGAGGGGTTCATCTTTGTCTACCAGGACGTGCGCGGGAAATTCATGTCCGAGGGCGAATTTGAGAACATGCGCCCGCACATTGACCAGAAGAGCACGCCGCAGCAGATCGATGAAGCGAGCGACACGTGGGACACGATCGACTGGCTGGTGAAAAACGTGCCAAACAACAATGGCCGCGTCGGCCAATGGGGAATTTCGTACCCCGGGTTTTACTCGTCCGCGGGGATGATCGACGCCCATCCGGCCCTGAAAGCCGTGTCGCCGCAGGCGCCGATCGCGGACTGGTTCTTCGACGATTTCTTCCATCACGGCGCGTTCTTTCTGCCGCACTGCTTTAACTTCTTCGCGTCGTTCGGGAAACCGCGGCCGGCGCCGACCGCCGACTGGTCGCCGGGGCTCGATCACGGCACGCAGGATGGCTATCAGTTTTTCCTCGATCTCGGCTCGTTGCGCAATGCGAATGATCGCTATTACCACAATGAGATCGCGTTCTGGAACACGCTCACGCAGCATCCGAATTACGACGAATTCTGGCAGGCGCGAAACCTGCTCCCGCACCTGAAGCACGTCGCGCCGGCCGTGATGGTCGTGGGCGGCTGGTACGACGCGGAAGATCTGTACGGTGCCTTGAACACCTACCGGGCGATCGAGCAGCAGAATCCCGGCGTCATGAACATGCTGGTCATGGGGCCGTGGCGGCATGGCGGCTGGTCGCGCAGCACGGGTGAGTCGTTGGGGAATATCCACTTCGGCTCGAACACGAGCGAGTTCTACCGACAGAACATCGAGCTGCCTTTTTTCGTGCACTATCTGAAGGATGGCGCTGATCCGAAGCTGCCGGAAGCGTATGTCTTTCAGACCGGGCGCAACGAGTGGCGCACATTCGATCACTGGCCGCCGCACGGATTGAAGGAACGAAATCTCTATTTCCACGCCGGCGGAAAGTTGAGTTGGGACGAGCCGCGCGGCGGCGAAGTGGCCTACGACGAGTACGTGAGTGATCCGGCCAAGCCGGTGCCGTTCACCGAAGTCACGGCGATCGGAATGACGGCCGAGTACATGACGGATGACCAGCGCTTTGCCGCGCGGCGGCCGGACGTGCTGGCGTATCAGACCGAAGTGCTGAATGAGGACGTGACGCTCGCGGGCCCGTCGCTGGCGGATCTGTGGGTCTCAACCAGCGGGACGGATTCGGATTGGGTCGTGAAATTGATCGACGTCTGGCCGGCGGGCGCGGCGGATTTTCCGGGCATGAGCGAAGGCAAGCATCTGGGCGGATATCAGGAGATGGTGCGGAGCGAAGTGATTCGCGGGCGATTCCGCGAGAGCAACTCGAAACCCAAGCCGTTCACGCCGAATGAGGCGACCAAGGTCGATCTGCCGCTCCAGGACGTCCTGCACACGTTCCGAGCCGGACACCGAATCATGATCCAGGTCCAGAGCACATGGTTCCCGCTGGTGGATCGAAATCCGCAGAAGTTCGTGCCGAACATCTTCGAGGCCCAGGAGAGCGACTTCATCCGCGCTACGCAGCGCGTCTACCACGACGGCAAGCACGCGACGTGTCTGAAGGTGGGCGTGATGAAGGATTAGCGCGTCGCCGACTCGGCTGGTTCATGCGTAGCGCCGAACGTTCATGCGGCCGCCTATACCCCCTTGGCTTCGGGCGACCAGATGTATTTGTGCAGTTGCAGGCTGAGGCGCGCGGGTAGGCGATCTTCGAGCATCCACGCTGCCAATGTTGCGGGTTCGAGATTTCCGCGGAAAAGCTGGTAGGTCGCGAGCCGATTCTCCGGCAGGCCGTGTACGGGCGAAAAGAGCACGGTGCAGCGGCGCGCCAGGTCGTGGCCGCTCAACATTTCGCGCGCCCATTCGTAGTCGCGCCGGTCGCCGATTACAAATTTGAGCTCGTCGTGCGGCGTGAGAAACGCGAGGTTCGACAGGAGATTCCGGTCCTGTTCGCCGCTGGACGGACATTTCAGATCGACGATGCGCACCACGCGCGCATCGACGCGCTCGATCGACACTGCGCCGGACGTTTCCAGCAGCACGCTCAGGTCGAGCGAAAGAAGCGCATCCATGAGTGCGTACACGCCCGGTTGAAGCAGCGGCTCGCCGCCGGTGATCTCGACCGTCGGACAGCCAAAAGATCTGACACGCTCGACGATCTCGGCGAGCGTCATCCAGTTGCCCTCGTGAAACGAATACTCCGTGTCGCAATAGGTGCAGCGCAGGTGGCAGCCGGTTAGACGCACGAAAACGCACGGCACGCCGGCGCGAGCGCCTTCGCCCTGGATCGAGTGGAATATCTCGTTGATCCGCAGTCGCTCGGACATGAACGGCATCCGATCGGCCGCCGCGCGCGGCTAGCCGCCAACCTGCAGCGAGGCCAGGCCGGTGGGCACGTCATCCACGACTTCAAAGATGCGGTCCAGCCCGGTGACGAGGAACACGCCCCAAACGGCGCGGCTGATTCCGCAGAGGCGCAGCTTGCGGCTGTTCGTGATCGTGACGAGCTTGCGCAACTTCAGCAGCTTGGCGATGTTGGAGGAATTCAGATAGTTGATGCCGGAGAAATTCAGCAGCACGTCCGAGGCCGGATTGCGCGTGCACTGCTCAAGGATCGCGGCCATGTCGTCGGTGTACTGGGGGTCGTCGGCCAGTTCGCCGAGAATCACGGATTCAGACCAGTTCTCAACCGACATCGCTGAAACCTCTTGCAATCGCCCGCTGGTGAATGCGCCGCCGCGAGCGTAAACCTTAGCCTCGTCAGCCGCTATGTCAATTCTGGTCGTTTTCCGTGCTGCTTTTTTCCGGCTTTTCGGGCGCTGTGGCCGCGGGCCGAATGACGATCGTGCGAGCGACGATGTCGCCGAGTCTCTGCCGGTTTGGCGAAACGAGCGTCAGCAGAGCGAAGATCCAGAAATGCGGCAGCAGCTCGATCAGCCGCAGCAGGTTGCGGGCGATGCGCTGCCACGCGGCCGCGGGCACGCCTTGTTCGCTGATGACCTGCAGGCCGAGCAGGCGCTTGCCGGGCGTGCGGCTCCAGAGCAGTTCGAGCAATGCCGTGTAGACCGTGAGAGCGACAATGCTGAGCACCCACCACGTCAGCACGTGCGTCGGCGGCAAAGGATTTTCCGCATCCGGATTGAGTCCCCAGCGGACCAGCGTGCTCCACGCCTCCAGCCACGGCAGGCCGAGCGCACCGGCGCAGATCAGCGTGATGGGCGCGAAATCGATCGCCAGCGCCGCAGCGCGCTGAAATGTAAACGCCAGGGCCGTTGCCGGCGGAAGCGCGGCCGGCCGGAGCATGCTGTCGCGCCGAAATACGAGCAGCAGGATCATGATCGCCATCAGCACGCTGTAGGTGGCGATCTGCACAAGTTGCTGCGTGCGGACGACCATGCCGCGCTGCGCGAAGACTTCCGAGATGGAGAGCGTCGTCAGCGTCGCCGGCTCACCCACGCGCGCGAAACGCACAAATGCGTTATTCCCATCCGAGCAGAGCAGTGCGAGGTGCTGACTGAAACCGACGGCGCGCGCGTAGCGCAGATCCTTCGTCTCGTGCTCGATCGGGGAAACCTGGAGTTCCGCGGGACGCCACGCTTCGGCCGTCCCTTGACCCAAAAGCCGCCAGGCCGCGAGCGGTTCCGGCCCGGACAACTCGACCAGCACCGGGGTTTGATTTGCTTCGGTAAGCGCGATCGCATTCGCCGTCGTCGTCGGCAGCTTGAGCGAAATCCATCCGCCCGCGCCCTCCAGCGGCGCGGTGGCGGCGTGCGGCAGGTCGCCGTCATCCAGCCAGGCGAGAAGAATTCGGTCGCGTTGAATCAGCAGCGCCGCGCGCGACAGGCCGGAATCCGGCACGCCGCGCGGACAGCGAATCAGCGCGCGCCAATCCCAGCCGTCAAAAACGGCAATGCCCGGACCATCTCCAGGGCCCAGAGTCGCGCGGGTCGTCGCGTGGCCCTCATTGTTTCCCGAGTTGCGGCGCTCCGCGGATTCCGCAGTCAACGCCGGCTCGGATGCTGGGCTGACCTCCACGGCCGCCAGCGCGTCAAAAACCGCCCCCGGGAAAACGCCGTAGATGCGCTCGCCCTGCACGGCCAGGTCGAGCGGCCGTCCGCCGACCGGGAGTTGGCGTTCGCGGGTGGCCTCCGCATTGCCGCGGCGAAAGCGATAGATCTCGCCATCGCGCAGAATCGCGAGCACATCGTCATCGTCGGCCGCGAGCAATCGATCGATCGGCCGGGTTAGGCCGCGCCCGAGATCGAAATCGCCCGCGCCGTCGCGCTGAACGATGGTTGTGAAGTCGCCGGTGCTCTCCGAAATCCAGAGCGTGCGCTCGGAAGCGGCCAGATCAATGTCCGCCAGGATGCCGGCGGGTTTGGATTGCGCGGCGGCCTGCCCGACGAAGAGCGCAGCGAGCAGCGCGACGGAAAGAGGGAGGACCGAGATCAAGGCCCTCCACACGCTGCGTGGGAACGCTCGCACCTTCCGCGCAGTCTGAGGAGCGCGACGTGCGGAATGATCGGGACGTCTCTTCACGATGCGGCTGGCCCCCGGCCGCGCGGCGGTGTCACCGGGCCGCTGGGCCGACTCGCGGGTTGGGAAGCGGGCTGGTTAGCCGGTCGTGTGGCCGGGCCACCCGCGGCGGGGCGATTGCCGGCGCCGCCGGCGGGCTGGGTCGCCGCTGGTCGCGCCGGTTGCGTTTGTGTCGGGCGCAACGGCTGGGAAGCGCTTGGCCGAGAGTCTACAGGCCTCGTCGGCGCTCGCCCCGGCGACGCGTCATTGCGCCCAGCCGGCGCGATGGGCTCGCGACCGGGCGGGGTTGCGCCGCGATTGGGCGGCTGATTACCGCCTCGTGGTCCCGGCTGCGTCGCGGGTCTGCTCGTCGGGCGTGTTGCGCTCGGCTGCGTTGCCGTCGACCGTTTGGTCGCGCGCGGAACGCGCGGCGGCGCGCCGAGATCGAGCGCCTCGACTTCGCCATCCCAGCGCTCCGGGAAGTCGCAGAAAGGCGTCGATTTCGTCCGATACTTCACGCTCGAAAAATCGAGCCGCAATTCCGAGCCGAGCTGTTTCCAGTAGACGACCAGGTTGCGCGGGATGTAGGCCGCGTCCTGATCGTCTTCAATCTTGCCGTACCCGGTGAGATAGGCGTGCATGTACTCCGAGCCGTCCGGCAGATTTTGAACGATCTCCTTCGGCTGGTATGGCGGGCACGCATCAAGCAGATAAACGCGCTCTTCGTAAGGCCAGCGCTCCCGATCAGTTGCGTAGAACACGAGCTCGTGCGTGTTTCCCTTGGGCCGCAAGATCGGCCTCTCGCCGGACGGTCCTGATTCGGGCAGCGGCCGCATCATGAGCACGTCGAGCAGGCCGTCGGGATCAAGAATCGTCTGTTTGGCGGCGCCGCGTTGGTAAGCGTCCCACGAGCCGTACCAGAGCTTGCGCAGGTCGCCGGAATCCACCCAGACCCAATATTCCTCTTCGTTCGATCCCACGCGCGCGACCGGCCCGGCCAACTCATTGCGGATCTCGAACATCAGGCAGCGCGGCGGATCGAAGATCAGCGTCGCAGGTTGCGCGAGGAAGCGCCGCTCGCGTCCATTTTCGTCGTTGAAGCGCGCCGACACGCGGGCCGGGGCGTAGACGGCCGCACGGACCTTGTCGACGTTCGCGTTGATGCGCTCCATCGCCTCGCGCGCGGTGCGCGGCGGAACGCGGTCGGGACACTGACAGCCAGACAGGGCCAACAATCCCAGCAGCGAAATCGCGATACGCCCAGCGCCGGCCTTCGTCATGCGCCCTGCTCCGCCTCGTGCGTCGTCTCGCCGGCCTCCTGCGCTACGGCCGCCAACTCGCTCGGCTGACCGCTCAGAAGCAGATCAAGCTGCCGGCTGAGAAACTCCATGCGCTCCTCGTCGAGGTCCGGCCGCAACAGGCGATGCCGATCGCCTGTCTTCGTCGAGAAGTGCCAGGCCTCTCCGGCGTCGGTGACTTCGGTCGTCTCGAACTTCATCACCTTCTTGCGCCACAGAAACAGCCCCAGCACGAAACGAAACTGCACTTTGGCCGGCTCCGTGGCGTCAGCCAGCCGCTGGAAGAAGCCGTAGATCGCCTCGCGATCGAGCGTGATCGCCTTCGCGCCGCGCGCCGGCCGCCGCGACTGCCAGGATCCGACCGCCTCGGACTCGTTTTCCGGATGGCAATTTACGCAAAAATCGTGGCGAACATAGCCTTCGCCGGCCTCGAAGAGATACGTGCGAAACATCTCCCCGGGCTCAATGGCGCGGCCGTCGCGGGCACAAACGTGGGCGGCTCTGAGAATCTGCCAATCCATGGCGAGCGCGGCTCCTTTCGATTTCGGGCGGGGCGATTATAGAGCGGCTTGCGCGCCGAGCGGCACACCGCGAAGGTTTCGGGGCCGGCACGAGCCGGCCATAGCGCGCCAAGTGGACGGATGAACAGCGGTGACGGGTCAATTTGACCGGACGCCCCGCCGCTACAAATCAACCCAAACGCGTTTATTTTTCGCGCGGGAAGCGCGCTGAATGAGTTCGGCGGCATGAC
>JBGAJB010000190.1:0-6777 GCA_044225155.1 Phycisphaerae bacterium
CGCGGCGGGTCATCGGCCACCTGGGCCGCGGTTTGTCTGGCGGCCCGATCGCAAAGAGAGAGGGAGAAGGAGGCGAGGCCGCTGCGAGGCGGCCTCGCTTGTTTTCTTTTAGGCAAGCGACATCCCAGCGCGGACTTGCCGGACAACTGAAATGCACAATTAAGATAGAAACGGAATCAGCCGGCGGCGCGAATGGCGGCCGACAGCGTGGGATGCAGCGGAATCACCTCGGTAATGCGCAGCAGCTCCAGCAATCGCCTAACCGGCGCGGGAGGCTGCACGAGATACATCGACCGGCCGAGCGACTCGGCCTTCGCGTGCGCGGCGACGATGGCCGCCACGCCGGAGGAGCCGATGAATTCGAGCCCCGACAGATCGAGGATGACGGACTTGCCCAGACCATCCATCAGTTCCAGCAGCCGGGCGCGAAACTCGTCGCCCTGATCGATCTGCACGCCGCCGCTGAGCGTGACGACGGTGGCCGCACCTTCGCGGCGGGACTGAACCTGGAAGGGCGTGGTCAACATGCGGGCACCGCCTCGCCGCCGGGAGCGATGCGATTGTCGCGGAACATCCAGACTTCGTTGCCGCAGTGGTTGTAGCAGATGCGCGTCATGTAGGCGTGCATCAGCATGATCCCGCGCCCGCTGGGCCGTTCGAGGTTTTCGTCGGCGGTGCAGTCAGGCACGGCACCCGGCGCGAAGCCCGGTCCCTCGTCGCGGACCATGATGACGGCCCGGTCGGGATCGATGTAATACTTCACCGTGACGCGCTTGGATTCGTCGTTGCGGTTGCCGTGCTTGATGGCGTTGGTCAGGGCTTCTTCGAGCGCGAGCTTGATCGCGAATACGACGTCGGGGCCGTAGCCGCTCTGGTTCAGCTCGTTTAGGATTCGCTCACCCGGCTCACGGGCGGCGCGCAATTGATTCGGAATGACAATTTCGTGGAGCTGTGACTCGCGCACGCCGAATTCGGCGGGTACGTTCATGGCCACAGCCTCGTCGCCTCTCCCCGGTCCGGCGCCGCTGCGAAACATCCGCCGCGCTACGCCCGAAACGCCGTAACGGCCTGATCCGCGGTCTCGTGAATCTCGAAGACGCGGTTCAGACGAGTGATCTTAAAGACTTCGAAGATCTGCCGGTTGATGTCCGACAGCTTGAGCGCTCCGCTGCGCTCCTTAATCTTTTTGTTCAGGGTGATCAGCATGCCGAGTGCGGCCGAGGAAAGATGATCCACGTTCTTGAAGTTCAGCAGCAGCTTCAGGCCCGGCTGACCTTCGACCAATTGCTCGAGTTCGTCGCCGATCTCCTGAATGGAGATCTCCTCCAGAATCTTGCGGTCCGCGAACTCGACGATCGAAACATCGTCCGATCGCTTGATCCGCAGGTGCGACGAAGGCTGTTCCACGAGCAATCTCCTCGGTCGGCTGCCTGTTCCATCGGGACGGGCGTAATGTCGCTTAAGCTCCCGGGACCCGATAAATCGAATTCTCAAAAGGCCCGTCGGTGGTGTCAAGCCGCAATTGCGCATCGCTCCCAGTTCGGTGCCTGATCGCCACGCAGCGATTCTATCTCGGCGAGACGAACCCGCCGCGCGACCTCGGGCGCCCGGGAAGCGCCCAACAGGGAAGCAGGCGATGGCCCGGGAATGGTTCATCACGCGCTCGGCGGGTTGAGTCCAATTTCGCCGCGCATTTGTAGCGCACGCTTCCACCCGGGGGCTGCTAGGTTTCATCGATAGCCGGTCTGCACCGGCAAATTGCAGAGTGAGGAGCAACCTCGTGCCGGGTATCTCAGAGACCGTGGGCTGGTGGATCGGATTCAACGTCTTCGTCCTAGGGCTGCTCGCGCTCGACCTTGGCGTTTTTCATCGCAAAGCTCATGAAGTGCGATTCGGTGAGGCCCTGATCTGGAGCGTAGTCTGGATCGCGCTGGCGCTGCTTTTCAACCTCGGCATACATCAGGGCTGGGTCGGGCCGTTCTCCGAGGCCGCGCGGGCCATCAAGGCCAAGGAGTTCCTGGCCGGCTATGTGGTCGAAAAGGCCCTGAGCGTCGACAACGTGTTCGTCTTCGCGGTGATCTTCACCTATTTCGCGGTGCCGGCGGCGCTGCAGCATCGCGTCCTGTTCTACGGAATCCTCGGCGCGCTGCTGATGTTCATCTTCACGGGCGTCTGGCTGATCGAACACTTCGAATGGGTGCTCTATCTGTTCGCGATCTTCCTCGTGTTCACCGGCGTGAAAATGCTCTGGGTGCGCGAGAAGGAAATTCATCCGGACCGGAATCCCGCGATCCGGCTGATTCGCCGTCTGCTACCCGTCAGCCAGCACTACGAGGGGCAGAAGTTCTTCACGCGCATGGGCGGCAAGCTCGCGGCCACACCCCTGCTGCTCGTGCTCGTGTTCATCGAATTCACGGATGTGCTGTTTGCCGTGGATTCGATCCCGGCCATCCTGATCATCACGAACGATCACTTCATCGTGTACACGTCGAACGTGTTCGCGATTCTCGGCCTGCGAGCGCTGTATTTCTGCCTGGCGGGCTTCATGAAGCTGTTCCAGTATCTGACCTACGGGCTGGCGGCGATTCTGATCTTCATCGGCGGCAAGATGTTCTATCAGGCGGCGTACAAAGGGATCTACGGACTGGAACACAAAGTTCCGATTGAGCTGTCGCTGGGCGTGATCGCGGGCCTGCTGGCGATCTCCGTCGCCGCGTCGCTCCTGCTCCGCCCGGCTCGAACGCCGACAACTGCATAATTTGAGATTCCGGGACGGAATTCCGCCTTGATGCGGTCAACCTGTGTGTGAAGAACGGTGGCGGGGTTTGGCGGTGCTCACCCTTGTGGGGTGCTACGGCCGCTTCTAGCATCCTCACGAGCGATTTCAGGGGAGCGATGCAGATGGGACTTTCGAACTTCGTTCGCAGGGCGGCCGGCGCGTTCATGCTCTTCGGCGTGGCGCTTTCGGTCACCGTTTCCGCACCGGCGCGCGCGGAAATCATCACGCTCTCCGAAGGGCAGATCATCAACGCCCCGATCATTAAAGACATGGTTGATCGCGTGATCGTAGACCTCGGCTACGACCTCATCAGCATCCCGCGAACGCAAATTCGCCACATCGAAGCCGACGCGAGTCCGGAGAGCGCCCCGACGACCGACGCGACGCGCGTCACCACCGACCTGTACAGCACGACCGAGTTGCCGCCGCGCAGCGTGAAAGCGCTTACGGAGCAGTTCGGCGAAGGCGTCGTGCTTGTGACTTCGCCCAGCGGCAGCGGCAGCGGCTTTTTCGTATCGAAGCAGGGCCACCTGATCACGAATTTCCACGTGGTGGAGAATGAAACGCGGCTGGCCGTGACGATTTTTCACAAGGACGGTCGGCGCGAGAAGATCGAGGACGTCGAAATCGTCGCGACCAATCCGTTTCTGGATTTGGCGCTCCTGAAGGCGACGTTCCCAAAGGGTGAGGAGCCGACGATCGTCTATCTCGCGTCGCGCGACGAACTCCGCGACGGCGACGCCGTGTTCGCCATCGGCAATCCGCTCGGCCTGGAACGCAGCGTCTCCGAGGGCATCGTCAGCCGCCGCAACCGGGCGGAAGAAGGTCTCGTCTACATCCAGACGACGACGCAGATCAACCCGGGAAATTCGGGCGGGCCGCTCTTCAACGCCCGGGGCGAAGTCGTCGGCGTGACGAACATGAAGATCGTCGGCGGCGAGGGGCTGGGCTTCGCGATCCCCGTGCGCTACGTCGTGGATTTCCTCCGCAACCGTGAGGCGTTCGCCTACAACAGCGAAAGCGCGGCCGCCGGCTACCGCTATCTGCAACCGCCGGCACGGCGCAGCTCGGAGCCCCCGCCGGTCACCGCGCCGCAGAATCCGTGATGACCAACCAACCGTAAGGATCCGCTCATGATTCGTTCCCGCGCGCTCGTTCTGCTCGGTCTTCTCGTGGCGCTGCCGGCTTTCGCCGCCGCGCAGAGCGACGCGAAGTCCGTCGACCCCGCGGCGTGGGCCGCGCCGGATTCGCTCGCGTTCATCGGCATCGCGGATGTCGAGCGCCTCGAACGCGATTTCCGCAAGACCAGCGCCGGCCGCATGTTTGCCGACGAGCGCATCAAGGAAGTGGCCGAGATGCGAATGTTCTTCAAGTTCGAGGAACAGCTTCGCAAGCGGCTGGGAGCGGCGCTGGACATCGAGCCGGAGCGAATTCGCAATCCGTTCCAGGGCGCGCTGGCGCTGTTCATCACGCCGCCCGGCACCGGCGAAGACGCGCCCGGCGGCGCGTTTGTCGGCGGCGTCGGCGATCCGACGCTCATCCGCGACTACTACGACCGCGCGGTCCGGCGATTGAAGCAGCAATCGAGCGAGCATGAGGCGGTCTCGTTCGGCTCCGCCACGATCGATCGGTTCGTCACGCAGCGTCCGGCCGACAAAGAAGGCGCGGACGCCGAGCATGCGCCTGCCGACGGCGACGACGAAGACGACATGAAAGCAGAGCCGGATGTTGAGGGCGAAGACATCGACGCGCTGCTCGGCACGATGCTCGACAAGATTTTTTCGAGCCGCGCACTGCCCGAGCGTCTCGCGCTGTGCCTGACCGATGACCGGCTGATTGTTTCGACCGACGTCGAGCAGGTGAAGTCGGTCTTGCGCCGCGAAAAGAGCGGCGAGAACCTGGCCGGCACGGATGAGTACAAGGCGATCGAGCACGTGCTCGCGCCGGTCGGCGATATTCGATTTCTGGTTCATATCGGCCGGCTCTTCGACAGCATGATCGCGCGTCCGAAGGCCACGGACGAAGTGCGAAAAGGAATTCGTCAGGCGCAGGAGTTCATCGGCGGGAAGGGTGTGCGGGCGCTGATCGGCCACGTGCAATACGCCGACGCGCAATATGAGTCGCGTCTTGAATCCCTGGTGCTGATTGACGGCGAGCGGAGCGGGCTGGCGAAGCTTTTGAACTTCAAGCCGCAATCGACCATCCCGCCGGCCCGCGTCGGCGCGGAAACGATGCTGCACATGAGCGTCAACATCGATCCGGCCGAGATGCTGATCGAGGTCGAGGCCATGACGCGCCGCACGAATCCTTCGGCGGCGGAAGCGATGCAGCGCGAGATCGAGGCGGTGAAGCTGCCCGACAACACGACGATCAATCTGCGGAAGGAGCTGATTGAGAATCTGCGCGGACCGCTGACGCTGAGCCTGGGCTTTCATCGTCCGTACGACGCGCAGTCGCCGCGCATGCTGATGTCGCTGGGGCATCGCGATCGGGCGGCGCTGACGCGCCTGCTGACGACCTTGCAGGCTGCCGCGCCGATGCCGCTGACGGATCGCGATTTCGGCGGCTTGCAGGTGTTTGACGTGCCGATGGGCTTTTCGCTGGCCATTACGGATAGCGCCATTTTCATGGGCAGCACGAAGGCGGTCGAAGCGGCGATCAAGCCGGGCAGCGAGTCGGAGTCCCTCGCTTCGGAAGCGGCGTTCGCACCGCTGGCGAAGCTCGCGCCGGGTGAGTGCGGCGCGATGTTCTATCTCGATCAGCACCGCATCGCCGATGTCGCGGTCGAGCTCAGCAAGCAGGAAGACGCGCTGATGGGCGGGGCAATGACGAATCCGGGCGCGCTGGTCGCGGAGCAGATGGCCAAGGCTCTTTCCGGCAATGTCGGGCGCGATAACGCCGAGGCTTTTCGAAATCTGATGCAGTATTACGGCTCGTCGATCGCGGTGTTACGCAACGTTCCCGAAGGCATCCGCCTGACGCAGTACACCATGGGCTCGGCGCAGCATTAAGGGGCGTCGCCGCCGGCCGCGATTTTTTCCTTTGATAAGCCGTCGGCCGCCGGGGTCGCGGACCGCAGCTGATCCTCCGCGTGTTTGAGTTCGGCAGGCGTGGCGTCGAGCGCTTCGGCGACCGGACTCATTTTCTCGGGCCACAGCAGCGACGCGCCGATTGAGCCGCCGAGCACGGCGATCACGATTCCGAGCGTCACTTCGATCGGCACATCGATGTGCATGGCTTCGTGCACGAGCATCTTTCCGCCGACGAAGATCAGCACCAGTGACAAGCCGCGCGTGAGATAGTGGAACAGGTGCACGAGCCCGGAGAGGGCGAAATACATCGAGCGCAAACCGAGGATGGCGAAAACGTTGGAGCTGAAGATCAGGAAGCGGTGACGGGTGATGCTGATGATGGCGGGAATCGAGTCGACCGCGAAAACCACGTCCATAATGTTGATCACGACCAGCACGACAAAGAGCGGCGTGGCGCGGCGCAGATTTTCCACCCGCACAAAAAAACGCCCATCGACGTAGTTGGGCGTCATCGGAATCGCGGCCCGGCACATTCGCAGCACCGGGTTCCGCTCGGGATCGACATTCTGCTCCTTGGACAGCGCGAGCTTGAACCCCGTGTAGATCAGGAAGCCGCCGAAAATGTAGATCAGGAACGCGAAGCGCTCGATCAGCTCGACGCCGAGAAAGATGAACGCGCCGCGCATCAGCACGGCCCCGAGAATGCCCCAGAAGAGCACCTTGTGCTCGTACTCGCGCGGCACCTTGAAGTAATTGATCAACAGCAGGAACACAAACAGGTTGTCGATGCTGAGCGATAGCTCGATCAGGAAGCCCGTCAGGTACTGCTGCGCGGCTTTGGCCGGCGTGTAGTCCGGATGTTGCTGCGGCCAGGTGAAGTAGAGCAGCAGAGCGAACGCCAGTCCGAGGCTGATCCAGAAGGCGCTGCCCAGCAGGGCCTCGCGGAATTGAATGACGTGCGCCCGG
>JBGAJB010000191.1:0-7600 GCA_044225155.1 Phycisphaerae bacterium
CCCACTGCATAGTGGCCGTGCTGCCGGCCCCGCGCTGCAGCCCGACCATGCCGGCCGACCAGTCGTTGTCGACCGCGGTCGAATCGAGCAGCGTCGTCTCGTCGGAGAAATCCCCGTCGTTGTCCGTGTCCACCCAGAACCGCAGACGCTGCAGGGCCGAATTGCCGAGATCGTCGTCGATCAGCACCTTCGCAGTATACCAAGTGTTATTCGTGAGACTCAACGCCGTCGCGCTCGTCGCCAGGATACTCGTGCTGTCGCCCTTCATCCGGCGACGGATACGCGCCTTCTGGTCCGTGGCCGGAAGCTGGATCGAGAGCCAGTTCTCCGAGTCCAGCCAGCGCACGCAGAAGCCGATGTTGATCCCGCCGGACCACCTGAACTTTACCATGGCCACATACTTCTCAACCCGCTGGCGCAGCACGCTCATCGGCCGGACGGAGTTCCGGGCGTGCCGGATCCGCACTCCGGACATCGCCCACTTATATTGCCTCGAAGTGAATATCCGCAATTGGAACAGCCGTCCGGCGCAAATCTGCGATTGGAAGATCGCACACCAAAAAGTGCAACATAGGCAAGAGTGCCGCAATAGAGCGGCCAGAGCGGCATTCGGAAGTAGAATGAGCCATCGGCTGAGCAATCAAGGTACAACTCACTAATTCCGCTTGTTGAGTTGAATTTCGGAATGGCGCACTCAGCGATGATGAATAAACTAGGCCAAATTTCGCCTGCGTTGGGAAATTTCTGTGACTCACAAAACCAAGTCGAAAACCAAATTGTGTATTCGTCGTGAAACGAAAATGTGATATAGACACCGAATGCTAAAGACCCCATCAGAACAGGCACGCTACACAATATGGGTTTCATGCGCAGTTTGCGCGCATGGTAGAGTTTTTTTTCTGCGTGAGAAAATTCACTTTGGTCGCGAATCCGCGGCTTGGCTCTCATCAGAATCGCCCCAGCGAGTACATAACATGGCCAAATTGGTATCCGCCAGGTGCTTCCGCCGGCGGTATTTGGCTGCGCCAATAGACTTGAGAATGGATGCCAGGACTTGAGATCAAACGAAGAAACACCAAGCCCTATCGCCAGCCGAGCGTCTAGCCACCGCGCACTTCGGCTTCGTGCCCAAAGAGATAACTCAAGATTGCCGTTTGCGATCTCTACTTGAAACGGATTAAGCAGCGCTCCGTCTAGTGTAAGACGGCCGCACAAAAGTGCTCCGAGAACTACTGCGGGCGCCCTTAGCCGTCGCAACGCGCCGATCGCTTTGCGGTTCGTCCCTGTCATGGCTGACTGGATGTCGCGGGCGGGGGCCAGGGCTTTTTGTTGTTTTCTGCGTCCATGATCAACTGGTCTAGCTTGTCCGAGCAGGTTTTCCTTTTTGCGCGGCAAAGATCACTCTGATTTTTTGGACAGGACGCATTGGGTTCGTAAACGGGCTCTCCTTCATTGTCCTTTCCTGCTTCGTAGTATCCGGGTTGGCAGGTTCGCGTTTTTACGTAGCCGCCCAGCATTCGCAGGCAGGCCGTTCCCTGCGTACGCGGCAAGTCAAAGCACTTACGAAGCGTCTGGTCCGAACATGCGCAGTCTATCGATAGTACCTGCGCTTCGCACTCCTCATTTTCGCCATCGCGATCTCTCCTCAATCCGTTGGGGCCGCAACCCCCCGGGCGTCCTGGCCTTGCTTGAGCATTTGCCAGATGAAGCATTTCGTGCTTTTCGACACAGTCGCCGACCATGTCGGCGGGCCCGTTTCCATGCTCCTTGTTTGCCCCGCAGACGCAAGAGCAGCACGGCTGGACTGCTGCACTTCTGTTAGGCCAAAAGGCTTTTCTTCTTCACTATTCGGCGTTTGCTGGCATCCCGGCCAGCTGCCAGACCCCGGCATCTTTGCCTTGCTGTGGGTCCGGAAACGTCGGACTCACATCCTTCGGCAAACACCCCAACTCGCCCCAATTCACATACCCCGGCGGGCAGGGGCCGGCCGGCGATCCGATTGGCCCACTTCCGACACCGCCACCGCCTCCGCCACCCGCGCCGCCCACGCATTGGCCGCCTACGGCTGTCTCGCCCGGGCCGCAGCTCGGAGGTGGTGGACTCAATGGCCCCCCATCGGAGCCACCGCAAGGATTCGAGGCGCAATAGGCTGGGTCGTCCAGGCAAAGATAGCCGCACCAAGTGGCATAGACCGGGCCGTTGACGGGTTCCGGTCCTGCCGGCACCAAAGGAGTATTTACTGACGATCCGAGTTTTCCGCTGCCCAATTCACCTGAACCTGCGTCACCGGCAATTGTGATCGTCTCGTGACCTGGAACCGTGTTATAGCGCTCGACCACCTGACCGTTATTCCCGCCACCGCCGCTCGTCAGCGCGAAGCCATTCGCAATGGTACCGAAGTCGTCGCCGTCCTTGCGGCGCATCAGCCGCGGCTGAACGGTTGTTCCAGTGACATGCGCCAGGCCGAAGACCATGTAATTCTCCGGATGCTGGTAGTGTAGCACGACGCTCATACTTTCCCCGCTGACCATTGTGCCCAGAAAAATCGGCTACCACCAAGCAGACCCCGCCAAAATCCGTCATTCGCCGTCAACCACATCCGCCTCAATTGCCCCGCCGCCCCAGCCCTCCTACCAATCCACCAGGTACGTACCAACCGCCCCGGCGACTCCGGATCGCCCCGGCGGAAGCAAATTCGCGCCGCACGGTGCCGCGCGACAAAACTCGTGACTCGCAACTCGAAACTCGTAACTGACTTTCGGTGGAGGTGCCCGGACCAACCAGTTTTTGCGGGTGGTCTGCTGTCGGCTGCTCCAGTCGCTGGAGCCGGGCGGCATGGGCTTCCAGCCCAGACCGACCCAGGCCCTTCGCATCGATGCCGGGAAAGCTGACGAAAAGCGGCCATTCCGCCCATTCGCGGCCATTCCGCAAAGCGTCATCGGCAACGCCGCGCTTCGGCAATGCCAAACGAGCCCCGTTTCTCCGGCGAAATTCTCTTGTGATCAATCGACCTCGCCCAGGCGAGGCTCGATCGGCTAGGCCGATCGGGACTGCGCGCCTCGCCCCGGCCGGCGAATCCCGAGGCTCTGCGCCGCCGGAACGGCCGAGTGCGGTGCGGGTGCGAATGACGACGGAAGCCGCGGCGACGCGCTTCCATTCGTTACTCGCCACTCGCAATTCGCTACTCGACTGAGCCAACCTCGCCCCGGCTAGCGCGGCGGCACGTTCCCCTGCCTGCAACCTGCGGGCCGCGAGACATCGAGCGGGCCGTACGCTGGCCGTGCGGCGGAAGATGGGAGCCGAGACCGAACTCGTGCGGATGCAGCCCGGCCGTGAGGCTGTGTTGCATGATGCGGCACGCCGCGAGTGCTGCTGCAAGGTGTGCCCAGCGCGCGGCTGAGCTGCAAAGTGTGACCCAGCTTGGCCAGGTTGGTGGCTGGTGGCCCAGCTGCCCTGGCCGTGATCACCCGCACGCGGCGCAGGACCACAACTGCGAAAAATACCCGGCGGAGAACCCGTCCGACCCACGAGGCAGGCGAACTGCGCTGTTCAGCAACCGTAGGGTGGGCACCGCCCACCAAGCGGCCCGAACACGCAGGGTGGGCCCAGGCCCACCACGCAGAAAAAGACGTTTCGCCGGCGGGCCACAACCCCGCCACCTCCACCGTTTTCCCTCTCCCTCTGCGCGCAAGGTCCGCGCGCAGAAAAGCTCTCCCACGCGCCCACAGCTCCAGCCAGTTCCGCACCGCCCCACTTGGCTATGGCCATTCTCAATTTGTGATTGAATTCCCACCTTCGCCCCATTTTCCGCTTGCCCCTACGCCGCCGCTCGCTTTATTCTGAACGCCATGCGCCGCTGTGGGAGCAGCGGGCGCTCATTGGCACGCCGACACTTTTTGGGGGAATCTCGTGGAACACTTCACATCGAGAGTTCGAATGATCATTGGCCGCCATGTGGGAATGTGCCTGATTTTTTCGTTTTCCGCCCTTGCGATCGCTCAGCAACGCATACCCCAGGGCGTCGTCGACGCCCTGAATCTTCCGGCCGTCGTCGCCTCGCCGCTGCAGTTCAACGGCATGTCGGCCGACGGCGTCATGACCGAGTTGAGCTTCGACCCGGAGGCCTACGCCCAGTTGAAGGCCCAGACGCATGCCCTCCTCACCGACTTCCCGCTCGGCTCGACCACCGACACGGTCACGCTCGAAGTGAAGCCCTTCGATGTTTACACCAGCGACGCGCGGATCGTGATGGGCACGGCCCAGGGCGACGTGCCGATCGCTCGGCCCGACGTGTTGACGCTCCAGGGCCGCGTCTATGGCGATGACGACTCGTTCGTTTATCTCGGAATCTCGCCGACCGTGGTGGCCGGCTTCGTCGAGTACGGCGGCACGCGGCACATCATCTCGAGCGGCCCCTACGGCAGCGGCGCGAAGACCGTGATCTACGACCTCGCCAAAGTGCCGGACGGCGCGCTCCAGTGGGAGGCGTTCGTTTGCCAGGCGATCGAAGTCGGAAATTCCGCCGACTCGCTCGGCGCGGAGCACTACACAACCGGCGACCGCGGCCTCGTCGGCCAGTGCTATCGCGCGACCGTCGCGGTCGATACCGACTATGAGTACACCGCCAATCTCTTCGGCGGCGACGCGGTCGCCTCGAATGCTTACATGCCGGTGCTCTTCGGCGCGGTGGCGAGCATTTATCGCCGCGACATCCTCGTGACGCTCGATCTGAGCTACACGCGCGTCTGGCCGGAAAACAATGACCCCTATACCGGCGCGGATCAGTTGGGCGAATTCCGCGATTGGTGGAACGCAAATGAAACCGGCGTCGCACGCGATACCGCGCACTATCTCTCCGGCATGGGCGGCGGCGGCGTGGCGTACCTCAGCGTCATCTGCACCGGCCCATACAACTACGGCCAATCGAACATCAATGGCTTTTTCCCGCAGCCCGTCGGCTCGTACAAGGGCGGCAACTGGGACCTGCTGGTCGTGTCGCACGAGATCGGCCACAACTTCTCCGCGCCGCACACGCACGACATGACGCCGCAGGTGGACGGCTGCGGCACGGGCGATTGCACGCTCGCCAAGGGCGGCACGATCATGAGCTACTGCCACATCTGTCCCGGTGGTATGACGAACATCGACCTGCGCTTCCACGAGCGCTCCATCAATGAGTTCATGCGGCCGTTCACGCTCTCGCGCAACTGCCTAGAGCCCTACGGTCCGGAGGTGACGCAGCAGCCGACGGCCCAGACGCTGTGTTCGGGCGACAGCCTGCTACTCCTGACGGCGACGAGCGATCTCGCGCCGACCTATCAGTGGTCGAAAAACGGAGTGGCGCTACAGGACAGCGCGCATATCCAAGGGGCGACCAGCCGCGCGCTCTACATTGGCGCCGTCGATCTGTCAGACGCCGGCGACTATCGCTGCGAAGTTGGTGACAGCGTGTCGGGCTGCACGACCAAGTCGAACATTTCGACGGTAATGGTTTCCGCTTCGGGCACGATCACGTCGCAACCGGCTAGCCAGACGGTGACTGCGGGCCAGACTGTATTTCTGAGTGTGTCAACTTCGGAGCCTGCTTTCACGTTCTCGTATCAATGGAGCCGCGACGGCGTGCCGCTGAACGACGGCGGCCACATTGGCGGCAGCCATTCGCCGCTGCTCGTCATCACGAATGTCCAGGCGGCTGACATGGGTTCCTATCAGTGCACGCTGACCAACGTCTTCTCCTTCTGCGAGAAGACGACGAATCCGGCTGCGCTGACCGTTACGGGTGGAGGCTGTGCGGGCGACGTGAACGGCGACAGCGTCGTCGATCTGAGCGACCTCGGGGCGCTGCTCGCGAACTTCGGTGTCACGAGCGGTGCGACCCGCGGACAGGGCGATCTCGATGGCGACGGCGACGTCGACCTGAGTGATCTCGGCACTCTGCTCGCCGCCTATGGAGCTCCGTGCTGATCCCAGCCGGTCGCGCCCACATTCGACGCTGTGTCGCAACTTGTGATTGGCGACCGCGATGCGCGTCACAAAGAGGCGGTTGGGACGGCTCGGCGGCACGAAGTTCACGAGCGCCCCGGTCAAGTCCGGTCCAGCTCGCGCCGGTGTCGGTCGTGCCGAACTCCGCGAAGGCGACGCCGAACTGATTCGAGACGTGGTTGGGGATCGTGCCGGGATCATTCAGCGCCGCGTCGTTATTGATGCCGGCATGTTCCAGTAGGGGTGTGTAGGCGACGGTCGCGCGCGGACACGTTGCGTCGTTCTTAGATCAGCCCTCGACCCCGAACGCCCGTCCCCCCAAGATGTCCGCCTTGCTCTCGTCCACCGTCAACCCGAATGCGATCGACGCGGCCGCCACGGCGTCGCTCGAAGCGCGGCTGCGTGCGAATACGCGTGGTGACGTGCGATTTGATCGCTTGCACCGAGCGATTTACTCGACGGACGCGGGCATCCACGAGATTGCGCCGGTCGGCGTCTTTCTGCCGCGCGATGAATCGGACGTCGTGACGGCGGTGCGGGAGTGTGCCGCGCTGAAGGTGCCGATCGTGGCGCGCGGTGCCGGGACGGGCATCGCCGGTGGGGCGGTTGGCTGGGGGCTGCAAATCGATTTTTCGCGTCATATGACGCGGATCATTGAAATCGATCCGGTCCGGCGCCTGGCGCGCGTGCAGGCCGGCGTCGTGCTCGACGATCTCAACGCCACACTCGCGCCGCACGGATTGCACTTTCCGGCCGACGTCGCCACGGCCAGTCGCGCGACGCTCGGCGGGATGATCTCCAACAATTCGGCCGGCTCGCATTCGGTGTACTACGGGCGAACGGTGGATTACCTGGCTGGTCTACGGGTCGTGTTGTCGGATGGAAGTGTGGCGGCGTGGCGGCAGGCGCCATTTGATGATCTGCCGCCGACGGCCGACGGCCGGACTGCGCAGCGACCGTTCGCGCTGGGCTCGCAAAGAGTTGAAGGCGATGAGCCCACCTGGACGCCGGAAACGCCGCTGCAACAGGAAATCGAACGGGAACTCGGCGCGCTGCGGGGCGAGATTCGAGACGAAGCGCTAAGCCGGTATCCGCGCGTCTTGCGGCGCAACGGCGGGTACGCCCTCGATCGCCTCTGCCTCTCGCCGCATCCAAACCCTGCCACGCTGATTTGCGGGAGCGAGGGAACGCTTGGACTGGTGGTCGAGGCGACGCTCCGCCTGGCGCCGCTGCCGCGCTACCGGGCACTGCTCGTGCTGCACTTTGAAAACACACTATCCGCCGTCGCGGCCACTCCGCGCGCGTTGGCGCATTCGCCGGCGGCGGTCGAGTTGATCGACGGACTGATCCTGGACGCGGGCATTCCGCTGATTCCGGCGGCCGTGCGAGATCAATTCTTGCGAGGCCGGCCGCGCGCACTGCTGGTCGTCGAGCTTTACGACGAAGACGAGGCGACTCTTCACGGACGACTTGAAGCGCTGTCGCAAGAGCTAGCCGCCGACAATGTCGGTCAACCCGCCGTCCCCGTTATTGATGCAGGGATTCAGGCGGCGGTATGGGCGCTGCGAAACAAGGGTTTCGGCCTGCTGATGTCGCGCCCGGGACAGCGGCATCCGTA
>JBGAJB010000192.1:0-6750 GCA_044225155.1 Phycisphaerae bacterium
CTCATCGATTCCGACGACCTCGGCGTCCGCGGAGAGCCGCTCGATCGCGGCCGCCTCCGGCACGCGCGTCGCGTCAAAGCGCTCGCCGAGGTGCGTGATGAGATGGTCCGGGTCATAGCGGCTGTCGATGGCGTGCTTGAAGGCGCGGACGGTTTGCCCCGCCTCCTCAGCGACGCGGAGCCGAGCGATCAGCTCCTCCGTCTTGCCGCTGAACATGCAGCCCTTGATGACCTCGATCCGACCGGATCGCGACTCGCTCAATTGCATCTCCGCCGGAAGCGCGTGGCTTTGAGGCCAAAGTGTGACGGCTGTGCGCGGGGCTGGCAAGCCGACGCGCGTTCGGTGTGCCGTACGATGCGCCCCATGTTCCACCTATGCGTCATCGCCGCCATCACCCTCCAGACCGCTGCATCGTCTTCGCCCGCGCCGGCGCCACCGCCACTGCTGATTCGCGCGGCCCATGTGCTGGACCCGGCCGGCGAGAAGTGGCTCGATGAACGCAGCGTTTTCATCGTCGATGGCAAGATCAGCCGGATCGTCGAGGGCAAGCTTGCGCCGCCGGACGGCGCAAAGGTGCTCGACGCGACGGGAATGTGGCTCATCCCCGGTCTGATTGACCTGCATTCGCACCTGTTGCTGCATCCCTACAACGAAGCGCCTTGGAGGTCGCAGGTGCTCTTCGAGTCGCTGGAGAGCCGCACCATCCGCGCCACCGTGGCCGCCCGCAAGACGCTCCTGGCCGGCTTTACGACGCTTCGCGACCTCGGCACCGAAGGAGCGGCCAATGCCGATGTCGCACTGCGGCAGGCGATTCAGGAAAAGCTCATTCCCGGGCCGCGGCTCTACGTCGTCACGCGTGCCATCGTCGCGCGCGGCTGCTATGCGCCGATCAGCACGGATTCGCGCTGGGAGTTTCCGATCGGCGCGCAGGAAGCGAGCGGCGTGGATGAAGTGCGGGCCGCCGTGCGCGAACAGATTGCAAAGGGGGCGGATTGGATCAAGGTCTACGCCGACTACGCCCGCGGCCTGGATACCGAGGCGACGCCCACGTTTTCCCAGGAAGAACTGAACGCGCTCGTGAGCGAAGCCCGATCCGCCGATCGGCCCGTGGCCGCGCATGCCACGACCGACGAAGGCATCCGGCGCGCGGTCCTGGCCGGCGTGCGGACGATCGAGCACGGCTACGGAGCGAGCGAAAGCACGCTGAGGCTGATGAAAGAGCGCGGCGTCGTCCTTTGCCCGACACTCGCCGCCAGTGACGCCGTTGCACGCTACAGCGGATGGGACGGTAAGGAGCCCGCGCCGCCGCGCGTCGCCAAAGCGCGGGCGGCATTTCAGGCCGCGTTGCGACAGGGGGTGACAATCGCCAACGGCAGCGACGTCGGCGTCTTCGCGCACGGGGAAAATGCCCGCGAGTTGGAGCTGCTGGTGCAGGGCGGTGTGTCGCCCGCGCAGGCCCTGCATGCGGCCACGGCCGGTGCGGCGGCCGTTCTGGGAAGAGCCGAGGAGCGTGGTCGCCTCGAATCCGGCTTGGTGGCCGACCTCGTGCTGCTCGGCCGCGACCCCTTGACCGACATTTCCGCAACGCGAGCTGTCCGCACTGTCATTCAGGGCGGAGTAGTGGTTGCCGAGCAGCAGCGCTGATCGGAAAAAGATGTGCCGCCCATTGGCGCGGCCGGTTTCACGGCCTTCTCGCCCGACCGCAGCCATCCGCCGAACGTCGGCCGCCGCACGCACCCTCGATTTGCGATTTTGATCAGCCCCGCCCTTCTCGTATGATTCCCCTTTGATCCAACGCCCACTTCGCCCTCGGCGTCGATCCGGAGTATGTCTATGTCCGCCGTGAGCCGTCCCTGTCGTCTCGGATTCACTCTCATCGAACTGCTGGTGGTTGTCGCGATCATCTCGCTGCTCATCAGCATCCTGCTGCCGTCGCTCGACCAGGCCCGGCGACAGGCCCGGTCGATCATCGACCTCAACAACTTGCGCACGCAGGGCAACGTCGCGAACTTCTACGGCGAGGACAATCGCGGCTGGTTCTGCCGCGGTATCGCCGGTTACAACAGCGGCAAGGAGTGGGGACACTACAGCACGATCGCGCTGAAGTACTTCGATCCGGACTTGAAGTTCCTTCCCACCATGTGGAACCCGACCGGACCGCAGATCGCTTTGCGTGACATGTTGCGCCGCGTACCCCAGTTCCAGTGTCCCGATCATCCCGTCACGTGGAACCCGCTCGACTACGTCTCGAACGCGTTTCCCATTCCTTACACCGACGCGGATGCGGTCTACGACGTCGCCGGCGGTGGATTCGCGGGCGACAGCTATCGCGGCGAACCCGCCCCAGACTATGCCGAGATGTTCAAGCTCGATGAACTGGCCAAGGCCGGATTCAGTCCGTCGCGCTTCATCTTCGTGACCGAGCCGCACATTTCGCTGGCGTCTGAAGTTCCGAAGGACGAAACCGGTACGGAAATTCGCTATCACTCCTGCTTCGTGACGTCACAGCTTCCGTTCGGTCTGTATCCGCGCGTCGCCAGCGATCGCCGCCATCCGGGCGGATTGAATAATCTTTTTTGGGACGGCTCGGGCCACACGCTTTCTCTGAACAGCATGGATGCCGGTTATGGTAATACGCTGGGCATGCGACTCCGCTGGTTCACAACGTACAAAGAGTAGTGAGCGCGTGATTCGGCACCGTCGTTTCGCACTTGCCGCCGCGATCATCGGCCTCGCTCTCTGCGCCGGTTGCGCCGGGTCGGGCGGCCCGGTGCGCGACGCGCGCCTGACGGCGACCCTGACGCGCGTTCTCACCGCGCAGGCCGCCGCCTGGAATCGCGGAGATATCGACGCGTTCGTCGATGATTACTGGAAAAGTCCCGATCTGACCTTCAGTTCCGGCGGCGCGACGACGCGCGGCTGGCAGGCGACGCGGGATCGATATCACCAGCGCTATCCCGATCGCGCCGCCATGGGGACGCTTACCTTCGACTCGCTGGAAGCGCTGCGCCTGGATGCGAACTCGGCGCTGCTCCTGGGCCGCTGGAAGCTGGCCCGCGCCGCGGATTCGCCCGGCGGGAATTTCTCGCTCGTCTTTTGCCGCATCGACGGCCGCTGGCTGATCGTGCACGACCACACGTCGCTCACGCCGCCAAATTAAGTCAGTCTCAAGCTCGAACGGCGACGCGCGCGTGAAGCACGCGCGTGCTTAGCCGCGGATCGACATACGCCAATCCGCAGCCCTCGCGCTCATCCGCCGCCAGGACTCTCACCGCCGCGACGTCCACCCGGCGATGCAGATAGGTCTCTTCGCCGTCTCGCATGCAGGAGACGCCGCTGTTCAGAAAGTACGTGCCCGGCGCGAGATTCAGCGTCAAAGTGAACGACACCTCGACCGTTTCACCAACCTCGACGTGTGCCAGCCGCTGTCCAAGATGCCCGCTCGACGCACCGGCCACTTCCACGCCCTCGGTTGTTTTCAGCAATACGCCGAAGTTCACGCCGTCGGCCGCGCGCGAGAAGCGCACGCGATAGCGCCATTCGCAGGTCTGTCCGCTGTGCAGCACGTTGGCCCGCCGGCCGCGCGCGTCATACATGCCCGGCTCGATGATTTCCGCCTCGCCGTTTCCATATGTCGTTTCCGGCGGACGAATCAGGTTTTCGTCGAAGAACGTCTCGTCCTCGTCGTCGGTGGTGAGATCGATCGCAGGCACGGCATCGCTTGCTACCCGATCGTCGTTCGTCGAGGCCCCGCCCGTCGCTTCGACATCAGCGAGCAGCTCCGCGCGCCCATCGAGCTTTTTCAGTGACGCGATGAGCGCCTGCTGCTGCAAGCGCGTGCCGTAGAGCAGTTTCTGATAGACGTCGACGACGGGCTTGGCCGGCCCGATCGCCAGGCGTGTGCCGTGATCGAGCAACACCGCGCGCTCGCAGAGTTTCACTACCGTCTGCGCCCCGTGCGTGACAAACAACACAGTGCCGCCGCGCTGCTGAAAGCGCTCCAGCCAGGAGAAACACTTGCGCTGAAACCCCTCGTCGCCGACGGAGAGCGCCTCGTCGACGATCAGGATGTCGGCGGACACATGGGCCGCCACGGCGAATGCCAGGCGCACCGTCATGCCGCTGCTGTACGTCTTCACCGGCTGATCGACGAACTCGCCGATTTCGGCAAAGGCCACGATGTCGTCGTAGCGCTCGGCGATCTGCGCCTGCGAAAGGCCCAGAATCGCGCCGTTCATGAACACGTTTTCGCGCCCGGTCGCCTCGGGATGAAAGCCGCTGCCGAGTTCGAGCAGCGCCGCGACGCGCCCGCTCACTGCCACTTCGCCGTGTGTCGGCGCGAGCGTGCCGGCGATGATCTGGAGCAGCGTGCTCTTGCCGCTGCCATTGCGGCCGATGATGCCGACCGTTTCGCCGCGCCGCACGGTCAGCGATACGTCGCTCAGCGCGTGAAACTCGCGGTAATACTGCCGCCTGCCCCATGCAAACGCCTGTCGAAAGCGGTCGTACGGCCGCGGATAGATGCGATAGCTCTTGCTGACGCCGCGCACCTCGATCGCGACGTCCTCGCCGGCCGGCCTGTCGATCGTGGCGTCAGATGACATCGCTGAAGGCTCGCTTGCTCTTCATGAAAAACGCGTAGCCCATCATCGCCGCGACCGCCGCGAACGCCGTCGTCAGCCCGAGGCTGAACCACTCCGGCTGCACGGCCAGCAGGTGCATGGCCGGCGCACTCGCGGCGGACGCGCTCTCCACCGGTGCGCTCGCGACCGCCGGCGTCTGCGTCACGATGTACGCCTGCCCAAGCATCACGCGCCGCGCGTTCTCCACGATCGCCGAAAGCGGATTCAGCTCCAGCAGCGGGCGAAACGACTTCGGCACGCGCTGCACGCTGTAGAAAATCGGAGTGACGAAGAACAGCACTTGCATGGCGAGTGCGACGATGTGCCCGATGTCGCGCACAAACACACCCAGTGACGCGAGAAACCAGGCCATGCCCGCCGCCAGCAGCCAGAGCGGCACCAGCACGACCGGCAGCCAGAGCACATGCAGTCCGGGCGGCGCGCCGAGCGCGAGCACCGAGAAGACGAAAAACACGACCAGGCCGACGAGGAGATTGAACGTGGCCGTGATGAGCGCGGAGACGATGAATGTCTCCAGCGGAAACACGACCCTTTTTACGTAGTTCGCGTTATCTACCATCAACCCCGGCGCGCGGTTTACCACCTCCGCGAACAGGTTGAACGCCAGCATGCCGCAGAACATCGTCAGCGCGAAGAACGCGCGCGACTCCGGCTGATGCTCGTCCGCCCCCCAGCGTGACTTGAACACGATCGCGAAGACAAACGTATAGATCGCGAGCTGGACCAGCGGCGTGAGCACCGACCAGAGCAGACCCAGCCACGAGCTGCGATAGCGGCCGAGGATGTCGCGCCGCGCGAGCTGCCAGGCGAGTTCGCGCTGCCGCCAGAGGTTTGCGAGCATCGCGGGCGGATTCAGCAGCGCCCCGATGCGCAGTCCCCCGCTCGTGCGGATCACCTGTTCCAAGCGGTCACTCCGGATGAATCTGACACGTCCGCCGACCGTGCGGCTCGCCGTGAGCGGATACCCCAGAACGCGAAAGCCACCGGTTGAACACCGGCGCCACAGCCGTTCTGGATACGTTACTCGAACACATCCTTGCGAAACTCCGTGTCGATCGGAATCGGATACTGCCCCGAAAAACACGCGCTGCAATACTCCGTGTGCCGCCGCACGCAACCGAGCATGGCGTCGAGCGAAAGATACGCCAGCGTGTCGACGCCCAGATACTCGCGGATCTGCCCGACGCTCCGCTCATGGGCGATCAGCTCATTCCGCCGCGGAAAATCGATCCCGTAATAGCACGGATGCCGAATCGGCGGACTGGCGACGCGCAGGTGAATCTCTTTGGCGCCCGCTTCGCGCAGCGAGCGCATCTTGCCGCGCGTCGTTGTGCCGCGCACGACCGAGTCTTCGACCACGATCAGCCGCTTGCCCTCGATCACGCTGCGAATCGGATTGAGCTTCAGCCGCACCGTCAGGTCGCGCACCATCTGCGTCGGCTGGATGAACGATCGCCCGACATAGTGATTCGTCGTGAAGCCGCGCCCGATCGGAATGCCCGACGCCTCGTGATAGCCCAGCGCCGCGCAGCGCGCACAATTCGGGACGGCCACGATCACGTCGCCCTCGACCGGCGCTTCCCGCGCCAGCGCCGCTCCGAACGCCTTGCGCACGTGGTGCACGTTTTCGCCGAAGACCTGGCTCGACGGATCGGCGAAATACACCATCTCAAAGATGCAGTGCGCCCGCCGCTGGCCGTGGCCCTCATCCACGAATCGTCGCGATGACATGCCGCCCGATCGCAGCGTCACGATCTCGCCCGGTTCGACGTCGCGGAGGTACTCCGCGTTTACCATGTCCAGCGCACAAGTCTCGCTCGCCACCACCCAGCTCTCGCCGACGCGCCCGAGGCACAGCGGCCGATTGCCGCTCGGATCGCGCACCGCTTCGACGCGATCCGGGTAGAGCAGCAGCAGGCAGTACGAACCCGTGATGCGCCGCAGCACTGCGCCGAGCGGGTCGGCCTGTGCCCGGTACTCCGGCGCGGCCAGCATGTGGAGAATGACTTCCGTGTCCGACGTCGAAGCAAAGATCGCGCCGCGCTGTTCCAACTCATTACGCAGGCGCGCCGCGTTCGTCAGATTGCCGTTGTGCGCGATCGCCACC
>JBGAJB010000193.1:0-6643 GCA_044225155.1 Phycisphaerae bacterium
AAAATCGAATCGCATCTGGGCGTCGACGCGCTGGAATTACAGATCGGTCTCGGCCTTGTCCGCCTCGTGGATCGCAACCGCGGCGGTGATTTGCTCGAACGGATTGCCTCGCTGCGTAAACAGATCGCCATCGATCTCGGCCTCGTCGTGCCGCCGGTCCGCATCCGCGACAATACATCGCTTCAACCGAACCGTTACACGATCCTGCTGCGCGGCCAGGAGGTCGCCACGGGCGATATTCACGCCGACGAGTTACTGGCGATCGACTCCGGCTTAGCGTCCGAGCCGCTGTCCGGAACACCCACGCGCGAGCCGGCATTCCAGTTACCGGCGTGGTGGATTGCGCCGCAGGAGCGTGACCGCGCGGGTCGGCTCCACTACACCGTCGTCGAGCCGACCGGCGTCCTGGCGACGCACCTGACCGAGGTCATCAAGCGCTACGGAGCGGAGCTGCTGACGCGGGCCGAAACCAACAAGCTGATCGACCATCTGAAGCAAACCAACGCGGCCGTCGTGGACGAGGTCATTCCCAACGTCCTGAAGGCCGGCGAAGTGCAAAAGGTGCTCCAGAACCTGCTGCGCGAACGCGTTCCGATCCGTGACCTGGAGACGGTGCTCGAAGCGCTCGGCGATTGGGCGCCGAAAACGAAGGATTCCGAGATCCTCACCGAATATGCGCGCAATGCGCTTTCGCGCACGATTTGTGCGCAATACAAGGACAGTTCAAACACTATCCACTGCATCACGCTCGACCCAGCGACCGAAGATTACCTGCAAGGGAACATTCAGCGCACGGAGCATGGCTCAGCGCTGATGATCCCCCCGGCTCGGCAGTCGGAATTCGCCAACAAGACGCGTGAGCAACTGAAGGCCGCGACGGCCGGCGCACGCGGGGCGACGCCCGTGGTGCTCTGCTCGCCGCAGATTCGCGTCTGGGTGCGACGGATCATCGAGCCGGCGGCGCCGGCGACGCCGGTGCTGGGGTTGAATGAGATTGCTCGCGGCATCGATGTACACGCTCATGGAGTGATTGGACTTGACCTCAACCGTGCAAACATTCCGAGCGGCGTCGATGCCTGAAGCGCTCGCCCTCGTGAAGGGCCAACTCGGTCCCGACGCCGTCATCCTCGGCACGCGCGTCATCCCGGGTGGTGGAGTCGGCGGGCTGCTCGGCCGCCAGCGTTGCGAAATCACGGCCACGCGCGCCTCGGCCGCAGCGCCGTCTGCAGCACGGCCGGCGCCGATTCCCCCGATCGAGACGCGCGCGCCGCTCGCCGCTTCAGAGTCCGCGTCCCGAAAATCAAAGCCGCGAACCCCGTCCGTCACCGTCTCCTTCGCAGATGACACTTACACACGACTCGTGCAACACGAAGTGTCCGATGACCTCGCGCGGAGCCTCGTGGAGCGCGCCATGGCTACCACCGGCCCCAGCGCCGGCCCGGCGGCGCGCGAACGCGCCCTGCGCGAGGAAATCGCTCGCATCATTCCGAAATCCGACGGCATCGAGTTAAGCGTCGGCACGCCGCGTAAGGTCGCGCTGGTGGGACCGGCCGGCGGCGGGAAGACGACCACTCTGGCGAAACTCGCCGCGCACTACGCCCTGCGATTGCGCAAGCGCGTTGCGATTCTCTCGCTCGACATGCACCGCATGGCCACGCATGAACAGGTGCGTCGCTATGGCGAAATCATTCGCGTCCCCGTGCATTCGGCGCAGTCCGTCGCGGGCGTCACGGCCGAAATCGAAAAGCTGCGAGAATTCGACCTGGTGCTGATCGACACGGCCGGCGCGGCCTGGACCGACGAGAACAGGATTCAGAAGCTCGGCGAACTTCTGAAAGCGGCCGCACCGGATGAGACGCATCTCGTGCTGCCGGCCAGCCTTTCGCATGCGACGCAGATTCGCTGCGCGCAGGCGTTTCGAGCGATCGGTGCATCGCGCGTCGCGCTGACGCACGTGGACGAGATCGTCGGGTTGGGCGTGATCTTCAGCGCGATCGAGAAAGTAGCGCTGCCCGCCTCCTATCTTTCCGCCGGGCAGGTCGTACCCGACGATCTGGAACCCGCTTGCGGCCAACGACTTGCGCGGCTACTGTTGGAGGACAAATCGGTCGCCCGGCCGCGAGTCTCCCGCGGCAACCCGCAAGGAGGTGGGCGCGAAATTGAGCAACAAGTCGCGTTGTCGTGACACGCTCATTCTTCTCACCCATGGCTGCGAGCCATCTGATGTGCGGCTCGCTCGCGAGATGATTCTTTCACTCCGTCCAGAATGCCAGCTCGTCGAATACGCATTTGCACCGACGGAGGGGGACGAAAGTGTCCTGCTTAGTGCTTCGGTCCTGACCATTCCAATCTCCGCGCGTCCGGATTCACGCGTCGCGGCTTATGAGTGGATCAAATACCTGCGATCGTCAGAGCACACGGGAGCGATTTCGCTCGTGGCCATTGGGGCGGATCTTGCCGGCGCGAGACGTGGAATCGAGCGCGTTCGCTCGGCGGCGGAGCGATTTCTCGGTGCTGCCGTGCGGGAACTCGCTCGTAGCGCCGCGGCGTCCTCATCGTCTGCGCGGGCTGCGCCGCGCTCGCATCGGCGCGTCGCCGCGCCCTCACGACATCGGCTGCGTTCGCGCATTCGATCCGTCTGGAACGCGCTCGCGGCCGTTTTCTTCTAGCGCCGAACGACACTTTCAACTCAGGCCCGTACGACCCAGCGGAACAACTCGCGCGGCGACGGCGCTTTGCCGTACATCAGCACGCCGATGCGGAACACCTTGGCCGCCGCCCAGATCGCGATGAACACGCTCACCCAGAGCAGCAACAGCGAAAGCGCGATCTGCCAGACGGGCGTATTCGGGTCCGAGCAGATGCGCAGGATCATGATGAACGGCGTCATCGGCGGAATGAAACTCAGCGAGAGCGACAACGTCGAATTCGGATCTTCCGAAATCGGGAACCAGAGCATCATCGGAATGATCGTCATCAGCGTCACGGGAAACGCGAGCGTCTGAGCGTCCTTGAGCTGATTACAGGCCGAGCCGATGCCGGCCAGAATCGCCGAGAAGAGCAGGAATCCCGGAATGTAATACGCGACCATGTACGCCAGCCGAAACGGCGTGACCATGCTGCTCATGTCCTGCGATCTGGCATAGCCAGAACCGACCGCCGCCCACACGCAGAGCAGCAAACCGCCCACGCAGACCATGCCGAGAATCTTGCCGGCCATGAGCTGCACCGGGCTGACGGCGCTCAGCAGCACTTCCATGACGCGCGAGCTTTTCTCTTCGATCAGGCTCGTGAGTAGACCCTGGCTGATGTTCAAGATGCCCATGAAGAGCAGGAACATAAAAATGAAGGGCGTCATGACGCGCGCCAGCTCATCGCCCGCCACGAGCTTTCCGGTCCCCGCGTCGATGTAACGAAACTGCTGTTCCGTTTGGATCATCCTCAGTCTTTCGAGCTGGGGAAGGTCTTGCTCTTTCAAACGCAACTGGACGATCGCATCGCTCAACAAGTGTCGTATCTGCTCTCCCGAGCGCAATTGCGTGTCCGAGCGCGCGAGTTCCGGCGCTTCCGATCCATCCATCGCGCCGGCTGGGATGTCGAGCGAGGCGTACAGCTTGGCCGCGCGAATGCGGCCCAGAACCTGGTCGCTCGAATAGCCATCCGCGAGTTTCTCGAGCGCGTACGGCCGCTTCGGATTCTTCTCGTTGTACTTTCCAATTTCCGCCTCGAACTGGTCGTAGATGCGTCCGCTGGCGTCGTGCACGGCGATCGTCCGCGTCGGCCGCGCTTCATCCTTGGCCATCTCGGCGAAGTCGCGCGTCTTGAACATGAAAAGCGTCATGAGCAGCGGCATGAACACGCTGCTCAAGAGGAACATCTTCGACCGAATCGTCTCCAGGAAATCGCGCATGGCAACCTTCAGGATCTTGCTCATGACGCGCTCCCTTGCGAGACCGATGTGTCGGCCACGTCGTCTCCGATCAGCTTGACGAAGATTTCATGCAAGTCCGGCCGCTGCACTTCAAAGCGTGAGACGCGCCCCGCCTCGGCGGCCATGCGGAGCAGGGCGTTCGTGTCGGTGTGCTCGTCCAGCTCGATGCGGGCGTGGCCGTCCGCGATGTGTGCGTCGAGGACGCCGGCGAGCCGCCGCAAGCCCGAGAAATCGCCATCGCCTTCGAGCGCGACGATGCGGGCTGCAAATCGCGCGCGAATTTCGTCCAGCGTGCCCTCGACGACGATCCGACCACGGTTGTAGAGCGCCAGGCGATCGCACATGCGCTGCGCCTGTTCCATCTGGTGCGTGCAGAGAATCACGGTTGTTCCGCGATCACGCAGATTCAGAATCAGCCGCTTCAGCAGATCCACGTTCAGCGGATCGAGTCCCGAAAACGGCTCGTCGAGAATGACCAGCTCCGGCTGGTGCAGCACGGTCACCAGGAATTGCAGCTTCTGCTGCATGCCCTTGCTGAGCGCTTCGACCGGCTTGCGTCGCCAGTCGGACAGCTCGACTTGCGCCAAGCCATCCCGAACGGCGACGTTGAGCGCCGCGCCGCTCAGGCCCTTCAATCCGCCGAAATAGCGCAGCGTACCTTCGACCGTCATCTTGCGATAAAGCCCGCGTTCTTCGGGCAGGTAGCCAATGCGATCTTTCACTTCCAGCGCCCGCGGATGGCCGAGCACGCTGATCTCGCCCTCATCCGGGTAGAGGATGCTCATCACCATGCGGATGGTGGTCGTCTTGCCCGCGCCGTTCGGCCCGAGCACGCCGAAGATTCGGCCAGTGGGGACGGTCAGGGATACGTTGTCGACCGCCGTACATCGGCCGTAGCGTTTCGTTACGTTGCGCAACGTCAAAGCGGCGTTCAAGTCAGGCTCCATTCGGTCGGGGGCATCACATGGGGGCTCATGGTAGTTACGAAGTCTGCCGCCGAGTATTCAAAATTTCGTCGAATTTTTGAATGTTGCGCCCCCGCCCCCAGCGTCCCACCGGGCTCGGACTATAATCGATCGGCGCGTTCGCTTCCGGCACGGCAGGGGCGAGACGGGCTTCATCAGCAATAGAAGGATTTCGGCACATGCGCAGACGTACAAGCTTGATCGGTGCGCTCCTCTGCGGTGGATTTCTCTCGTCTCTCGCGTCGGCGGCGGCGCTCGATTTCGACTTCAAAGATCCGAAGGGCGTCAACACGATTTCGATCGTCCTTGACTCCGAGTTGGAGCCGATCCTGGGAATGGCCGGCGGCATCAGCGGCTCGATCTCCTACGACCCGGCCGATCCAAAGGCCGCCAAGGGCAAGATCGTGGTCGAGACCGAGTCGATTCATTTCCATAACAAGGGCATGACGGACACGCTTTTCAAGGACGATTGGATCGACTCCAAGAAGAACCCGCAAATCACCTTCGAATTCAAGGAAGTGAAGGAAGCCAAGGCCGGCAAGTCCGACGAGCAGACGCTCACGGTCCTGGGCGACTTCACCTGTCACGGCGTAACGAAGTCGATCACGGTTCCGGTGAAGGCCACCTACCTGAAGGGCCGCGCGGGCGATCGCATCCGCGGAGCCAAGGGCGACCTGCTGAAGCTTGTCGCCGACTTCTCGATCAGCCGCAAGGACTTCGGCATCAAGCCGGAGATGACCAGCGCGGTGGTCTCGGATGACATCAAGCTGAACGTGCTGATCATCGGCCTGAACAAGCAGTAATGTCGCCCGGGCCGTCGCACGAAATCTGGGTCGACGTCGGCGGCACGTTTACGGATTGCATCCATCACGCGCCCGGCGGCGCGCTGCGCTTGCACAAGCTGCTGAGCAGCGGCGTCTATCGCGGACGTGTGGGGGAGGGATCGACCTCCAAACGTATCATCGACGCGGCGCGAGCCGCCGACCCCCCGAATTTCTTCGCGGGCTGGCGGCTCGTACTTTTTCCTCCCGATCCGAGCGGCAACCGGGAGGGAGCGGGCGCCATAAGCGCGCCTTCGCACGGCGCTGAATCCGAATCTTCCGTCGCAGCAGCTCACTTCACCCACGACGGAATCGAACTGGCTCGCGCGCTGCGCTACGCGCCCCAAACAGGCCAAACCTACGAACTCCAATGCCCGCTCGAAGCGCCGCTCATCGGTGCGCGCTGGCTGCTCGGCCGCGGACTCCACGAATCGCTCGACGACGTGGATCTGCGCCTCGGCACAACGCGCGGCACGAATGCCCTCCTGCAACAGCGCGGCGCCAAGACAGCCTTCATCACGACGCGCGGCTTCGCCGACGTCCTTCGCATCGGCACCCAAGCCCGGCCGCGCCTCTTTGATCTGCACATCCGCAAACCCGCCGATCTCTACGTCGCATCGGTGGAGATCGAAGAGCGGGTCGATGCCCGCGGAACGATTCTTCAGCCGGCCCGTGCCGAACAAATTCGCGCGGCCTTGGAGCCGCTCGCGGCGCAAGGCGTGCAATCGCTGGCCGTCTGCCTCTTGAACGCTTATCGCAATCCGGCGCACGAACAATTGGTCGAATCCATCGCGCGGCAACTCGGATTTCGCCATGTTTCGCTCTCGACCGCGCTCGCGCCATTGCAGCGCATCGTGCCGCGCGGCCAGACCACTGTCATCGACGCCTACCTCGCACCTCTGATCGCCGACTACGCCGCCAATCTT
>JBGAJB010000194.1:0-6862 GCA_044225155.1 Phycisphaerae bacterium
CATGAGTAGCGCCGGCGCGCTGCTCAGCGCTTCGACGTTTCGCGCACGAGACAGCGTTCTCTCGGGGCCGGCCGGCGGGGTGGTGGCCGTCGCCGAGGTCGCCCGCACGCTCGGCCTGCCGCGCGCCATCGGTTTCGACATGGGCGGCACCAGCACCGATGTCTGTCGCTTCGACGGCCAATTTGAGCGGCGCACGGAAATGGATATCGAAGATCGCGCCACCGGCGGCATGCTGAAGATCGTCGCGCCGCTGCTTTCAATCGAGACCGTCGCGGCTGGCGGCGGCTCCGTGTGCGAATTCGATGGCCGCAAGCTCACCGTCGGACCGCGAAGCGCCGGCGCCGACCCTGGCCCGGCGAGCTACGGGCGCGGCGGGCCGCTCTGCATCACGGATGTCAACCTTCTCCTGGGCCGCATCGTTTCCGAGCGTTTTCCGTTTCCGCTAAGTCGCGCGGCCGCTGAAGCGCGACTGGCCGAAATCGCGACTCGAATGACAGACGCCGGCCTCGCGCCACGCTCAACCGAGGAATTGGCCGCCGGTTTCATCGACATCGCCAACGCCCACATGGCCGCCGCCATTCGCAAGGTCTCGGTCCAGCGCGGCTATGACCCGCGCGATTACGCCCTGGTCTGCTTCGGCGGCGCAGGCGGGCAGCATGCGTGCGCAATCGCGCGGCAGCTCGGCGTTCGTACGATCGTCGTCCATCCGCTCGCGAGCGCCATGAGCGCTTTGGGGATCGGCCGCGCGCTGCGCACCGCCCACGCCGCGCACGATCTCTCCGCTTTTCTCAATGCCGACGGGCTCGCGCGCGTAGGGGAATGTGCCTCCCGACTTGGCGAGTCTCTGTCGGAGCAACTGCAACGTGAGGGCGTGCCCGCGGCCAACCGCCCCCCCGCGCGCCTTTCGCTTGATCTTCGTTACCAGGGGCAGGACACGCCGCTGTCGGTCGAGCATCCGCCCGACGGCGACTGGCAGGACGCGTTCGAGGCCGCGCATCAGCGACTCTTCGGTTTTCTGTTTCCGAACCGCGCCATCGAGATTTGCGCGGTGCGAATGGAACAATCCGAGCACGCTACGCACACCCTGGCCGCGCCGCCGGCAGTCGAGGAATCAGTTGCATCTACCGCGAGCGTTTGCGACGTCTGGCTGCACGGGCGCTGGCAGCGCGTCTCGTACTTCGAGCGCGAACAGCTACCTCCAGGTTCGACGCTCTCCGGCCCCGCCCTGGTCGTCGATCGAACCAGCGTGCTGTTCGTGGAAGCAGGTTGGCGCTTGCAGGTCGCGGCTGGCGGCGAGTTGATAGCGACTGAAGTGATCTCGTCGGCCCCTACGACCAATCTCTCTGCGGTTCAGGCCCAAGCTCATCAATCAGACGAAAAGGCGAGTCCGGCCGATCCCGTGCAACTCGAACTGTTCAGTCACGCCTTCATGTCGATCGCGGAGCAGATGGGCGCAACCCTGCAACGCACCTCGCTGTCGACCAACGTGAAGGAGCGACTGGATTTCTCGTGCGCCGTGTGTGACGCGGATGGCCAACTCGTCGCCCACGCACCTCACATTCCGGTTCACCTCGGCGCGATGAGTCACGCCGTGCGCTGCGTGATGGAAGACCTCGCCGCGCGTGGCGACCGGCCGCGCCCCGGCGATGTCTTCGTCACGAACGATCCCTATCGTGGCGGCAGTCACCTGCCGGACGTGACCGTCGTAACGCCGGTTTTCGACAATCCGGGCCAGCGGATTCTCTATTTTGTCGCGAATCGCGCGCATCACGCCGAGATCGGCGGAATCGTTCCCGGCTCCATGCCGCCCACGAGCCGCACATTGGCCGACGAGGGCGCGCTGATTCGCACCTTGCGGTTGACGCTGCGTGCCGGCGAAGGCGGCGCAACCGGCGCTCGGTTCGATGACGGCGAATTGCGACGCGTGCTCCTGAGCGGCCCGCATCCAACCCGCGCAGTGGAGCAAAACTTGGCCGACATCGCCGCCCAGATCGCTGCGAACGGTTTGGGAACGCGCCTGCTGAATGAACTGACGCGGTCACATGGCGCGGCGCGGGTCGCCGCATATATGGCGCACCTTCAATCCAACGCCGAGCTTCAAACGCTTGCGGCGCTCAGCCGTCTGCGCGAGAAAGCCGGTGTCCACCGACTTGCGTTCGAAGACGCGCTAGATGACGGTTCGTTAATACGCGTATCGATCACGATCAACGGCGACGAGGCTGTTTTCGATTTCACCGGCAGCGGCGACGTACATTCAGGCAACCTCAACGCGACGCCCGCCATCGTCTCCAGCGCTGTGCTTTACTGCCTCCGCTGCCTGATTGCCCAGGAAGTTCCGCTGAATGCCGGCGTTCTGCGGCCCGTGAAGCTCGTCATCCCGCCTGGCCTGCTCAACCCGCCGCGTCACGACGACCCGGCCCGTTGCCCGGCTGTCGTGGGCGGCAATGTCGAGACCTCGCAGAGAATCGTCGATTGCATCTTCGGCGCGCTCGGACTGATCGCGGCCGGCCAGGGCACAATGAATAACTTTGCGTTCGGTGACGACCGGTTCGGCTATTACGAAACAATCGGTGGAGGCGCAGGGGCTGGCCCGGGGTTTGACGGCGCTGACGCCGTTCACATCCATATGACAAACACGCGTCTGACCGATCCGGAGGTGATCGAGGATCGCTATCCGGTCCGGCTGCAGGAGTTTTCCATTCGGTGCGGGTCAGGCGGGAGCGGGGCGAATTCGGGCGGAAACGGGATTATTCGGGACCTAGAGTTTCTAATACCGCTTCAAATTTCTTTGCTCACGCAACGTCGTCGCCGACCGCCATTTGGACTTCAAGGCGGAGCTGCGGGCGCGCTGGGAAGAAACTTGCTGATTCGAGCGGGCGTCGCCGAAGAACTCGATTGGGCCGCCCACGTCCAAATTCAGCGCGGCGATCGCATCCGAATTGAGACGCCCGGCGGTGGCGGCTGGGGGAATTCCCTAAAATGCCCAGTAATTTAGGCTGCAAGCAGATTCCAAATCTTCGAGATTGAATGTGTACCTGTCTCATACTATATTCATGCGGTTCAATGCTGACACTGACTCGCAAAACAGAGTACGCCCTGATCGCCGCCTGCCATCTAGCGCGCGAAGGCGGACGCACGATCAGTGCGCGCGAGATTGCTCTCCGACACAAAGTCAGTCTTCCGCTGCTCATGAACGTCATGAAAGCGCTTCATCAAGGCGGAATTCTGCGTTCCGTGCGCGGCGCGCGCGGCGGATATGCCCTGGCCCGCGACCCGCGATCACTGACACTCGCCGAGCTAATTCAGAGCATCGAGGGTCCCGTGCGACTCGTCCGCTGCGCCGGGGAAAACGAGTCTGTGGACTGCGAATTGCGTGATTGTTGTTCCCTCCGGGGTCCTCTGCTCCGGGTGCACGAGAACTTTCAGAAATTCCTGGCCGCGCTTACGGTGGCGGCTCTCGCGTTTGACGAGGCCTACGGCGTCGCGGTGGCGAGCGGAGTCCTGCTAAAGGTGATGAACTGATGAGTCGACGAATTTACCTCGACAACAACGCAACGACCCGGGTGGACCCGGTGGTGCTGGAAGCCATGCTGCCTTATTTCTGCGAGAAATACGGCAATGCCGCCTCGCGCAACCACGGCTTCGGCTGGGAAGCCGAAGAAGGTGTGGAAACCGCCCGTGAGCAGGTCGCGCAGGTCATCGGCGCCGACTCGAAGGAGATCATCTTCACGAGCGGCGCGACCGAGAGCAACAACATCGCGATCAAGGGCGTCGCCGCAATGTACGGCGAAAAAGGCAAGCACATAATCACGCAGAAAACCGAGCACAAGGCCGTGCTCGATCCCTGCGGCTGGCTTGAGCAGCGCGGGTTCCGCGTCACGGTGCTCGGCGTCGATAAGTTCGGCTTGGTCGATCTGAACGAGCTGCGCGACGCGCTGACGCCCGACACGATTCTTGTCTCGCTGATGCACGGCAACAACGAGATCGGCACGCTCCAGCCCATCGCCGAGATCGGCAAGCTTTGCAAAGAGCGCGACGTGCTGTTTCACACGGATTGCTGCCAGACGTTCGGCAAGGTCGCCATCGACGTTCAGGCGATGGGGATCGACCTGCTGTCGTGCAGCGGCCACAAGATTCACGGCCCGAAGGGCGTCGGAGCGCTCTACGTCCGCCGCAAGAAGCCGCGCGTTCGCTGCGAGGCCGTGCTGCACGGCGGCGGGCACGAGCGCGGCATGCGCAGCGGCACGCTGAACGTCCCCGGCATTGTCGGTCTCGGCAAGGCCGCTGAGCTTTGCTGGGCACACCGCGACACGGAGCCGGCCCGTTTGGCGGCGCTGCGCGATCGACTCAAGGCGACCATTATGGAGCAGCTCGACGAGGTTTATCTGAACGGCCATCCGACGCTGCGCACGCCGAACAATCTGAATCTCTCGTTCGCCTATGTCGAAGGCGAAAGCATGATGATGGGATTCGGCGACATCGCGGTCTCCAGCGGCTCGGCTTGCACGAGCGCGTCGCTCGAGCCGAGCTATGTGTTGAAGAGTCTCGGGGTTGGTGACGAACTGGCCCACAGCAGCATCCGCTTCTCGGTCGGCCGGTTTAACACGGAAGACGAAATCGACTACACCGCCGACCGCGTGGTTTCGACCGTGCGAAAGCTGCGCGAGATGAGTCCGCTGTACGAATTGGCGAAGGAAGGCGTGGATCTGAGCACTGTAGAGTGGGCGCACCACTAGACGAATAAGAGGTGAGGCATGGCCTATAGCGACAAGATTATCGATCATTACGAGCGGCCGCGCAATGTCGGCGCACTCGACAAGAGCGCTCCGAACGTCGGCACCGGCATCGTCGGCGCGCCGGAGTGCGGCGACGTGATGAAGCTGCAGATTCAGATCGACGAGAATCAGAACATCGTCGACGCGAAGTTCAAAACCTTTGGCTGCGGCTCGGCGATCGCGTCCAGCTCTCTGGCGACCGAGTGGCTCAAGGGCCGCAAGCTCGATCAGGCGCTGGACATCAAGAACACGGACATCGTGAAGGAACTCGCCCTGCCGCCGGTGAAAACGGCCGCAGCGTGCTGGGCGAGGACGCCATTCGCGCGGCGGTGAAGGATTTGAAGGACAAGCCGGCCAAGGCGGGCGCCGCCCCGGCCCTGGCGGCGAAATAGACTTCCTTGCGAGCGAAGCGGGCGGTCAGCGCGTGCCCGGCGGTCTGCTGGAGAAGGAGTGAGTGCTGAAATGACGACCGATACAGCCGACGTCGGCTCCGCCGACTGCGACACCGGAAGTGAAGATCGTGCTGAAGGACCGCGCCAAGCCCGTTGCGGCCGGCGAGGGCATTCAGCTTTCTGAAAAAGCCGCCGGTCAGATCAAGAAGATCCTGACCGAGGGCAACTATCCGTCGACGATGTATCTCTTCGTCGGCGTGAAGGGTGGCGGGTGCAGCGGCTTGCAGTACGTCCTCGATCTGCGCGACGAGGCGCACGCCCCCGTGGCCGACACTGACGAGACCTTCCTGTCGCAGGAGATTGCGATCGTCTGCGATCTGAAGAGTTACGTCGTCGGAAACCTCTCCGGCACATTGATCGACTATCAGGAATCGATGATGGGCGCCGGATTTACGTTCAATAATCCGAACGCCAAGCACACGTGCGGCTGCGGCAGCAGCTACTCGGCCTGACGCGACGCGCGGCCGAAGTCGTTGCGGCGGCGGTGTGTGCGGTCGCGACAATCTCAGAGGAATGGCGAGCGCTCCCGAATTGGGGCGCTCGCTTCGCTATGTTGTAGAAGTTCGCGATGAAAGTGATCCCCAGCAAGTGCGCCACCTGCGACCATCCGAAAGAGTTGGCCGTCATCTGTGCGCACTGCCGCACGCTGGCGGATCCTGAGCGGCTCGACTTTTTCGAGCTATTGGGTCTGGCACGCGAGTTTGATCTCGATCCGCAGGAGCTTCGCGCCGCGTATTTTCGCGTCTCGCGACAGATCCATCCGGATCGCGTGACGCCCGACTCGGCCGATCGTGGTCAGCGCACGAGCGCGCGTGTGAATGAGGCTTATCACGTCCTCGGCGACCCCGTCGCGCGTGCCGGATATCTACTCGAACTTGCCGGCGGTGACTCCGCGCAATCAGACCGAACCGTTCCGCCGGAAGCCTTGGCCGAGACGCTGGAAATCCGTGAGGAACTCGATGCTGCAACGGACGACGCACAGCGAAATTCCGTCCGGCAGCGCGTCGCCGCCCGGCATGCCGAGTTGCTGGAGCGCGTCTCGTCACTTGCCCGCGAACTGCCGGGCGACGATGACTTGCGTCGTCGCTTGCGCAGCGAATTGAACACCATCCGCTATTTCCAGCGCCTGCTCGAATCCGCCGAGGCCGCCGCCTCATGAGCGAGTTGATCGTCGGCATTGATCTGGGGACCACCTTCTCGCTCGTCGCAGTTGCCGATGAGCGCGGGGCGCGCGTTCTCCGCGATGAAAACGGCGACGCACGCGTGCCCTCGGTGCTCACGGTCGTGCCCACGGAGTCCGGCCCGCCGCTCTTCACGGTCGGATGGGAGGCCCGGCGGCACGCCGTGGAAAACGCGCGCTCCACGGTCTACTCGGTGAAGCGCCTGATCGGTAAGAGCCTTGCCGACGTCGCCGCGGAGCAGCCGCATCTCGCTTACGCCATCAGCGCCGGCGAGCGCGATACGGCGCGCGTCGAGATCGACGGCCGGCTCTACTCGCCGGAGGAAATCTCGGCCGCGATCCTGCGCGCGCTGCGCGACCGGGCCGAACAGCAGCTTGGCCAGCCGGTGCGCAAGGCCGTCATCACCGTCCCGGCCTATTTTGACGACTCGCAGCGTCAGGCGACGCGCGACGCG
>JBGAJB010000195.1:0-6622 GCA_044225155.1 Phycisphaerae bacterium
CGCTCCTGCTGCTCTCGACCCAGATCGCCCGCGCCGGCGGCGACGACGAAGACACCTGGACCATCCGCTGCGGCGCAGCTCGCGGCCACGATCGCTCCCGCATCGCCAAGGCGTACGCCGACGCCCTCAAGAAGGTCCGCGGCCTCAAAGACGACAAGATTCTCGTGCTCGATCAAGAGGGCGAGACGATTGTCTACTACGGTCGCTACGTGCGCAAAGTCGTTATCGACAAGAACGAGCGCGGCGAGCCGGTTGAACACTTCCGTTACAAGCCCGATCCGCAGACCGATCTCGGCCTGATTCGCTCGCTGTCGCAGACGCTGCCCGATCCCAGCGGCGGACAACGCGTCGATTGGCCGTTCGCCCTGGCGGCGCTCGAAGCCATGCCCGGCCGCGAGAAGAGCAAGTTCGCCAAGTGGGACCTTTCGAAGAACAAGGGCTACTGGACGCTCCAGGTCGCCGTTTTTTACAACACACCCGACATGACGCAGCGGCGCTATGCGGCCGAGGAATACTGCCGCCTGCTGCGCGAGGAGAAGGGCGAAGAGGCCTGGTTTGATCACGGCGAGGTGAACAGCTCGGTCTTCGTCGGCTCATTCTCGAAAAGTGCGATCAAGGCCGAGGGCAAGCAAAACCCGCTCACGGGCATCGTCGAAGTGAGCAACGAGGTCACCGATCCGAAGCTGATCGCCCTGCAGAAGAAGTATCCCTATAACCTGCATAACGGCGCGATTTTCTACGAAAAGCTCAAAGATAAGAGCGGCCAGATCACGCGGGAGCCGCACGCGTCGTTCCCGGTCAAAGTGCCGCGCGAAGAGCCTGATCCGTTCGGCCTGCGCGGCCGCAAGCCATAGCCCGGGTTTTATCGCGGTCCTGAGCGTAGATGTGGGATGTACCACGTGGACCTTCGAACCTCGCGCATGATTCTCAACGCCGCTGGAACCAATCCCGCTTTTGAGATTCTGCTGGCCGTAACCGAACCGATTGAGAGTGCGATCGACCGAGACGTTCCGGCACACATCTGGCTGACTCTTGAGCTTACGCCCGGGCAGGTTGCGGCCTACGCCATCCGCCAGCTTGAAATGGAAGTGAATTCCGGCGGGTTTGACGCGTACTTTCGTTACACGGGCGCCGATACCGCGTGCGAAGCACTCGAGGGGCTGCGCCGCATAGGCGCGGCGAAGTTCGCGGTCGTGTTGCAAAAGGCCGTCGCACTGTTTCCAGGCGGTAGCCCACCTCGATGCGTAGACGAGCGTGAAACCGCGCTTGAGAGCATTCTCGCTCGCACTCCAAATGTGTTGAATTCGCTTGATCTCGAGTTCTATGACGCATACGAAAACGAGGAGTCTTTGGCCAAACTTCTCGGCAAGTATATGCAAATGAACCCCACCGAATTCTTCTATGACTAACGAGCGACGAACATGCGGAATCGAGCGGGTCAACCTCGCAGAGAAATTCGCCCAAATCCGCGACCACTGGAATCCGCGCATCGTCGGCGAGCTCAACGGCCAACACGTCAAGCTCGTGAAATTCCAGGGGCCTTTCGTATGGCACCACCACGAGCACGAGGACGAGCTATTCCTCGTCGTGGCCGGCGCGTTTCGCATGGAATTTCGGGACCGCAGCATCGAGTTGAAGGCTGGCGAGTTTCTGATCGTCCCGCGCGGCGTGGAGCATCGCCCCGTCGCGGACGAAGAGGTGCAGGTGCTGCTCTTCGAACCGGCTGCCACGCTGAACACCGGGAACGTCAGAAACGAGCGCACGGTCGATCGGCCGGAGCGCTGTTAGCCGTCGGCCTGCCCGGCGCTTGGCCGCGACTACACTCTCGCGCATGAATCGCACATTCTGGGATCAACGTTACGCCACGGACGAACTCGCGTATGGCGAAGCTCCGAACGAGTTCCTCAGGCAGACGGCGGAGCGCCTTCCGCGCAGCGGCGACGCGCTCGACATCGGAGCGGGCGAGGGACGAAACGCCATTTTTCTGGCCTCGCTCGGCCTCACTGTGCTCGCGGTGGATCAGAGCGAGATCGGTCTGCGAAAGGCTCAACGTCTGGCGACCCAGCGGGGTTTGGCACGGCGTACTGAAGCGAACGACCTGCAGCGTTTCGAGGCCGCACCCGAGTCGTTCGACGTGGTCAGCTCCATCTTCTGTCATCTGCCGGCCCCGCTCCGCGCGTCGGTCCACGAGCGCGTGCAGACATGGCTCCGCCCGGGAGGTCTCTTCATACTTGAGGCCTACGCCCCCGATCAGTTTCAGCGCGGCACCGGCGGCCCCCGAGACCCGGCCCTCCTCGCACCGCTCGACACGATTCTCGCGGAACTTCAGGGATTAAAGATCGAACACGAAGCCGCACTCGTGCGCAGCGTCGTGGAGGGAAAATTCCACACGGGTGAAGCGTCTGTGCTGCAGGTGCTCGCGAGAAAACGCTGAGCCCAAACGGAATTGGGCGAACCAGAAACTTGTGCAGATTCTCAAGGGCCTGCTTCTACTGCTCAACCAGCGCTCCCTCGCGCGACAGGCCGATGAAGTCGGCGACGAAAATCTGTGAGCCGGTCAGGCCGCCGCGCTTGCTGGTCCACATCACGTGCTTGCCGTCCGCCGAGAAAACGGGCAGCCCATCGAACTCCGGATCGGTTAAAGATCAGCCACCGTCCGGAGGGATGCCAGTAGGGGCACCAGTTGAGGAATTCGTTGTCCGTGAGCTGCTTTTCGGCCGTGCCTTCGAGGTTGTTCGTAAAGATTTGCAGGTTGCCATCGCCCTTGCGGTCGGAGCGATAGACGATGCGCTTGCCGTCGGGCGCAAAGAACGGGCCGCCGTCGTAGCCCTTGGCGTTTGTGATACGGCGCGGATTCTTTCCGTCGGCGTCGCAGATGTAAATCTCCTGATCGCCGTCGCGCATCGACGTGAAGACGATCAGTTTGCCGTCCGGCGAATAGCTGCCTTCGGCGTCGTAGCCGGGAGCGGTGACGAGCGGCTTCAGCGACTTGTCGGCGAACGTGTATTCGTAGATGTCCATGCCCGGGAAAAAGGACCACTGATAGTTGCGCCCGCCGGAATTCTCGCTGCCCTGCGACGCACTCTCGGGCGGCGCGACCGGGCGCGGATCCAGATGATTCGAGGCGAAGAGCAGCTTCCTGCCGTCGGGCGAGAAATAGGAGCAGGTCGTCGCGCCCTTGCCCGTGCTGACCATCTGCAGGCCGCTGCCGTCGATGTTCATCACGTAAATCTGGTAATCGTTCTCCCCCTTCGGGAACGCCTGAAAGCAGATGCGCTTTCCGTCGGCGGAGAAATACGCTTCGCCGGCCTTGTCGAGCCCCATGTCGCTGCGCGTGAGTTGATGGATATTCCGGAGCCAGCGCGATTCGTTCACCTGCTCCTGCGCAGTGGCGAGTCCGGTCGCTCCCAACAGCGCCAAACCGGCGGCGAAACCGCGTGTCTGTGCAGGCGACGCGGAAAATATCCAGGCGGTGCGATCAGAAGCAGTCATAAGCGTATGTCCTTCTGGCGGACGTTTGCGACAGCAGGCGGCCGGTGCGGCAGTCCTACTACAATTGTAGGGCGCTTTCCCGGTGCAGCCATCGCATACACGGGCGGGCGGTTCCGCGCGTCAGACTCTTTTGTAAGCGCCCGACCGTCGTGAAGCAGTGTAAAATTCGCCCGCGTCGATCACAAGATGTTTGGGCGGCCGCATTTGCCGAATTTGGGGCCGAGACGTCATGCAGCGTCCGCTGGGGAAAATTCCGCCGCTCGCCTCGTCGGAGATCCCGGCTTTGCCGGACCGTCGCAGCGGCAGCACGTCGGCCGATGAGCCGACGCGCGTCTCGGACGTGTCGGCGCACCTCGCCCCCCGTACGCCGCAACCACCGCCGCTCATCGAAGGCTACGAGCTGCATGAGGAAATTCACCGCGGCGGCCAGGGCGTCGTTTATCGCGCGACGCAACTCGGCACCAAACGTCAGGTCGCGCTCAAGGTGCTGCTCGAAGGGCCTTATGCGAGCGAGACGGCCCGACGGCGCTTCGAGCGCGAGGTCGAGCTGGCGGCGTCGCTCCATCACCCCCACATCGTGACGATTCTCGATTCGGGCATCAGTCACGGGCTGTATTTCTTCGCGATGGAGTTCGTCACCGGCGCGCGGCTGGATCGCTTTCTCGAAGAAAAGCGGCCCTCGATCGAGCATGCGCTCGATCTGTTCGAGCGCATCTGCCAGGCCGTGAATTTCGCGCACCAGCGCGGCGTAATCCATCGCGACCTGAAGCCGTCGAATATCCTGATCGATCATGAGGGGCAGCCGCGCCTGCTGGACTTCGGCCTCGCGAAGACCGAGCGCGGGACCAATCCGCAGGAAACGACTGTCGCGGTGCTGTCGCAGACGGGCCAGGTCGTGGGCACACTCGCGTACATGTCGCCGGAGCAGGCGGCCGGCTCGTCGGATGTGGACGTGCGCAGCGATGTGTACTCCCTGGGCGTGATCTTCTACGAGGCGCTCGTCGGACGCACGCCGTACGCCGTGTCGGGACCGCTGGGCGAAGTGCTCCAGCGCATCGCGAATGACGATCCGATCCGGCCGCGCTCGGCGTCGATGCACTCACGCTACGGCGCGCAGCTCGACGACGAGTTGGAAACGATCCTGCTCAAGGCGCTCGAAAAGGAGCCGGGGCGGCGCTATCAGACGGCCGGCGAGCTGGCGAAGGATCTGGCGCATTATGTAAACAACGAGCCGATCGAGGCCAAGCGCGCGAGCGCGCTCTACATGCTGCGCAAGACGCTGCGTCGCTACCGCTGGCAGGCCGGCGCGGTGGGAGCGTTTCTACTACTGATCTTCGGCTTCCTGGGAACATTCATCTGGCTCTATCAGGCGGAACGCACGGCCCGGGCCGAGACGGAGAAGCTTCGTACCGTCGCGGCGGAGCGCGCTGACAAGGCCGCATCCGCGGCGCGCGCGGCCGAGGACGCAGGCGCGCGTGAGAAGAAGGCCCGCGAAGAAGCCGAATCGAATCAGCGCGATGCGGAAAGCGCTGCGCTTCGCCTGCGCCGCGCCCTCGTGCGACAAAAGATTCAGCAAGGCGAGTTGGCGCAGCAGCGCGGCGATCTCGGCGAAGCGCGCGTGGCCTATTGGGATGCATGGTTTGAATGGCCGGGAAACGCGGCCGCGGATTGGTCGCTGCGCCAGTATTACTCCGAGAGCGGCGAGGTCAGTTCGACGCAAATCGGCTTGGGGACGGCCTCGAGGCTCGTGCTCTCGCCCGGCGGGACGCTGGCCGCGGGCGTGGAGTTGGGCGACACGATCCTGGTCCATGACATCGCGGCGGCCGCGGTGCGGGCGAGCTTCGTCGCGCCGGGGCCGATCGAAGCGCTGACGGTCTCCGATGACGGTGTGGTGGCGGCCGCCGGCCGGACGTGGGGCCGCGTCTGGCGCGTCGGTCAGAGTGAACCTTCGGTCGTCGCGCTCTGGCTGGACGAGGGTGCGATTCTGAGCGCTGGAGCGTCGAAGGCGGGCGATGCGCTCTTGGTGTGCACCGCGAAAGAGCTTCGCAGCCACATTGGAAAGCAGACCCAACCGAAAATGGAAGCGCCGTGGCGCGGCGGCGGACCGATCAGGGCCTTGGAGCTTGACCCGGCGGGTGACCGCTTTGCGGTGCTGGCCGGTGAGCGCGTAACGACCGGCCAATTGCGAGCCGGCGGCGAGTTCGCCCTGGATCCGCCGGCCCGGGTGACGGGTTCGGCGCGATGCGCTCGCTTCGATGGCGACCGGCTGCTCGTGTTGGCCAACGGCTTGCAGGCGCTCGCGCTTTCCGAGCGCTCCGGCGAGCGTGAAGCGACGCGTGTAATGAGCATCTCCGACGAATACGACGCGTTTGCGTGGAACGCCGAGGGCCAGCGGCTGCTGTTGGGAGCGGAGGATGGGCGCATCGCGGTACTGCGCTCGGGCAGCGCGCCGCGCATGTGGAGTTCGCGGCGGGCCGGGCTGGTGGACGTCCGCTGGAACGGCGAATACGCGGTCACGCTGGATGCCCGCGGATCGCTGACGCGCTGGTCGCCGCAGGTCAGTGCGAGCGGGCCGCAGACGTTGCTGACGAAGTCCGCTCCGAATTGGGCCATCGCGCTCGACGGCTCATTCGGATTGTTTGCCGCGAGCGACGGACAACTGACGGCTTGGAACGCTGACGGCCGCGAAGGGCCGCGCTCGGTCTCGCCCCCGGGAATCGTGGACTGGATTACCGGGCGCCGGCCGGAGGACATGCGACTCGCCGTCAGTGGCGACGGTCAGTCGGCGATGATCGCTACCGGCGGTCGTATTTCGCTGTTCGATGTGCAAAACGAACGCTGGCTCAGCGCGCGCTGGAATGAGTCACGCGCGGAACTGCGGCGGCTGGCTCTGTCGGCCGACGGACACTTGGCCGCGATTCAGGCCGAAGCCACGAGCGGCGATTCGCAGAGCGTCACCTTTTTCCATGTCGATCGCGGCCGCGCGCGGAACGTGCTCTCCACGCTGACGCGGCCGGTGGAACTGAGCGGAAGCCCGGTGCGCGACATGCTGTTTCTGCCGCACTCGGACGACCTGATCCTCGCGCGGGCGAACGGTGGGCTGAGCCGGATGCACTCGCCGCCGGTCCCG
>JBGAJB010000196.1:0-6693 GCA_044225155.1 Phycisphaerae bacterium
CGGACATGCGTGTCACTTCCGCTGTCAGGCTCCCGGACTAAATGCCTGGCGCGTCGACGTGATGGGCGTGATGCGCGGCTGTGGCTCATTCCCCTCACTTTGGCGCCGAAGGACGCAGCTGCGGCTGGCCTCAGGTGAAATCGTGAACCTGATGTCTGTCGAAGACCTCGTACGCGCGAAGAAAACTCAACGCGAAAAAGACTGGCCGATGATCGCGCGTCTCGTTGAGGCGGACTTCCGCGCCGGCCTCGCTGATCCGAGCGCGGCCAGGGTTCGGTTTTGGCTTCGGGAAGCGCGTACCGTTGTTCTACTGCAGGAGGTCGCCGAGAGATTTCCGGCAGAGACGCGCAGATTGAAGCCTCGGCGTGCCGCGCTCACGGCCGTACTCTCCCGGGATTCCGTCAGTGCCCGAGAAGCACTTCTCCAGGAGCAGTTGCACGAACAGGAAACCGATCGCGCCTACTGGCGTCCGCTTCGGAAAGAGCTTGAACTGCTGCGCAAACGACAACCGCCACGGAGTAGAGGGTCGGTTTGAATTGACCCACTGCCCTTTTGCCAGCAATGGCCCGACGAGCCGTCTTACCGCGATATGCTGCCTGAATCGCGTCCGGCCGCCGACGGCCTGATTTGGCGAGGAAATGCACGGACTGCAAGGGACAGAACCGCAGCGCATCCTGCTCATCAAACCCAGTTCGCTGGGGGACATCGTGCATGCGCTGCCGGTCCTGGCGGCCGTGCGACGGCGATGGCCGCGGGCGCACATTGCCTGGCTGGCGGGATCGACGTTTGCTCCGCTACTGGCCGGCCATCCGCTGCTCGATGAGGTCATTCCCTTCGACCGCTCCCGGTTCGGGCGCATGTGGCGCAGCTTTTCCGCGAGTCGCGAATTTCTGCGTTTTGTCAGCAGCTTGCGGGCCCGCCGGTTTGAGCTCGTGATCGATCTTCAGGGGCTGCTGCGCAGCGCGCTACTCGCGCGCATGAGCGGCGCGCGCCAGGTGGTCGGCTTTGCGGACGCGCGCGAGGGGGGCTGGCTGTTGTACACGACGCGCGTGCGAGCGCCGCGCGGAGACGTGCATGCGGTCCAGAAGCTCGGTGCGCTCTGCGCCGAACTCGACCTGCCGTTTGACGATGCGAGTTTCCCCCTCGGACTCCATGCGGAGGAATTGGACGCCGCCCGCCGAAAGCTGCGCGCGGCCGGCCTCGAACCCGGGAGCGACTTCGTGGTCGCGCTGCCCGGCGCGCGATGGAACAGCAAACTCTGGCCGGTCGATTCGTTCGCGGATCTGCTCGATCGGCTGCACGGGATGGGCGCGCCGCCGGCCGTGTTGCTCGGTGCGCCGGACGAGCTGGCGCGCGCCACGGAAATCGCGATGCGTTCCGCGACGCAGCCCATCAATCTCGTGGGAAAAACGTCGCTGCGCGAGCTGGCCGCGATTCTTTCGCTGGCAAAGGCCGTGATCTCGCAGGATTCCGGGCCGATGCACGTGGCCGCGGCGCTGGATCGGCCGCTGCTCGCGCTCTTTGGACCGACAAATCCGGCGCGGACCGGACCCTGGTCCCAGCGCGCGCGCGTGATTCAGCTCCCGCTGGATTGCGTTCCCTGCTACCGCCGCGAATGTCCGCTGGGGCATCACAATTGCCTGCGCACGCTGGATGCGGCGCGCGTCGCGGACGCCGTCCGAGAATCATTGCTGGCCGGCAGCGCAATTCCCGCTGCGCGGTGAGGCATGAAACCCGCCTGAATTGCGCGATGACTTGTATCGCGCGATTTCCCATCCTCTCTTTCGGAGCGGCGCGCTCTCGGTCCTAAAGCCCGCGCGCGGGCCAGCCGAACCGTTGAATGACGGATGCGATACGTCCGCGCGCAGGCGTTACAGGACCATGGGCGGACCGGAGTCATCAGCATGCACAAGCGGTTTTCGTGCGGCGCGGCGACGGCTGCGATTCTCAGCCTGACTTCCCTCGGATGCAGCGTAAATCCGTTCCCGGCCGGGGGCACCGACGCCACCGCCAGCGCGGTCGGCGGCATTCTCAGTCCGGTGCCGAGCTACCAGACTTTTGAGCTGGAAAGTCGCACGTTCACCGATCCGGTGGCCGTCACCACGCTTAGCCATCGCACGGGCGATACGACGCGGCAGCCCTTCCTGATCGATTTCAATGATGACGGCAAGGTCGATCCGGTCGTCTCCTACGGGCAGAAGAGCGAAGACGTCTGGCAGATACTGCTCAGCCAGGGCGGCGTCGGCGAGGTGAAGTACCTGAGCCTGACGCTTGATCGCAAGCAGCGCGCCGCGCTCGCGGACACCGCGGTCGGCGACATCGACGGCGACGGCGCGCTCGATCTGGTCGGCGCGACTTCGGCCGGCATCGTCTATCTGCACAATCCCGGCCCCGGGCGCGAGACCGTGCTGCGCGAATGGGGCAGCGACAACTTCGATGACGAGATCATCGCGAACACGGGCGACGTGCTGTCCACCGACGAAGTCAACGCGATCATCATGCAGCTCCTGCCGCCCGGCACGAACCTCGACAACTACGACGTGACCGTCGAGCAGGGTTACACGAACGTCGAGATCGCCGACATGGACAACGACGGCGATCAGGACATCGTCGCCTCGCGGCGCTTCAAGCTGACGCTGACGCCCAAGCCCGACGTGAATCTCCAGCCGATCACGATCATCTCCGGCGAGCTTCAGATCCTGCTCAATCCGGGTCCGGGCACGACGACCGGCGCGGGCTGGCAGCTCGTGTCGGTCGGCCGTCATGAGCGCTCGACCGAGGAAGACCGCGAAGGCGCGTTCGGGCTGGCACTGTACGACCTCGACGACGACGGCGATCTCGACATCATCTCGGTGGCCCGCGATGACGGGAACGCGCAAGTGGCCTGGTTCGAGAATCCCGGCCCGGCGGATTTCCCGCAACTCACCGCCTGGACGCAGTGGCGCATCGGCAGCGTGCGCCAGGCGCAGAGCTTTGACTTCTATGACCTCACGGGCGACGGGCGCGTCGACATCGTGGCCAACGGCGTCACGCAGATGCAGACCGTGCTCTTCGTGCAGCCGTCGACGGGACCGAAACGCGAATACGACTGGGATACCTACGACCTCGTCACCTACGAATCCTTTCAGCCGCTGGACGTGAAGATCTTTGACTTCGACGGGGACGGCGTGCCGGAGATTGTGGTCGGCGGCACGCAGGGCGCGGTGCGCGTCTTCAACGCCGGCCGCGCACGGCCGTGGAGCGTGGTCGTGGCGAATCTTGATCCGCCGGGCAACGTCGGCCTCATGGCCTATGGCGATGTGGACGGCGACGGCGACCTCGATCTGATCTGCGTGCTGAACGACGACACGCAGGACAACGACATCGGGGACAAGGTCATCTGGATCAAGAACAACAACTGACGGCGGCGAAATCCTGGTGGCGGAATGGAAGGATGAGCGCGGCCGAAAAGCTGAATTGCCGCGAAGATTGAGGTGAGGCATGGCCCGACTGGTGTGCGCGTTTGATCTGCCGGCAGTGAATGAGAGCATGCTGCCGCGCGGCTCACGCCTTCAGCACTGCAAGGGTCGCATTGAACTGCTGACCGCCGTAACGGCCGCCGACAGCGCGGTGGTCCTGCTCGACGTGGAGCACCGATGCATGGCCAATCCTCATCACTGAACGGTGCGTCGAGTCTTCCGATCGTCGGCGTCGGCGCGAAGAGCGGACGATCGAGGGAGAGCCCTGGGCCGCTGCCACATCTTCGTCGGCACGCCGATCAATGGTGACCAGGTTGCGGCCGTGCTGGCGCAGATCTGGAGCGTCGGCACGGATCAGAATCAGCGCATCCAGGTCGTAGGCGTGCTGGGGGCGATCGGGGCCGCCGGAGCAACGACCCTCATATTGCCGTTTGGCGACCGAAATCGCCGAACTGCAGCACACGCGTACGCTGCTGATCGACGCGGATCTCGAATTCGGCGGGGCGGCGCGAGCCTTTGACCTGCGCCCGGAACACACGATCTCGCAGCTTGCGGCCGCACCGAATCCCGATCTCGTCACGCTGAAAAAATCGGTCTGCGAAGTCGGTGCGCAGTGCGATCTGCTGGCGCGGCCCAACAACATCCGCGAGGCGCACGAAGTCGACGAAGCCGCGATGCAGCGGATCATCAAGCTGGCGACGCGGGGCTATTCGCACGTGGTGCTCGACCTGCCGCGACGGCTGGACCCGCAGACGGGCGCGGCGATCGAACTCTGCGACAAGCTACTAGTGGTGACGCAGCTCACCGTCCCGGGCCTCGATAATGCGGCCCATCTAATCGGGGGGCTCGAAACCGAGGGCTATCCGAAGAGCCGCATCGACGTGGTGATCAACCGCTTCCGCAAAGGCGGTTATGCCTGCACGCTCGAAATGGTCGAGCAGCAGCTTTCCCGCGCGCCACTCGCCGTCGTGCCGAACGACTTCCAGTCGGTGAACAAGGCGCTCGACGCCGGGAAGGCGCTGCCCGCGAACAACCCGGTGCGCGCCATCGCCCAGCTCGTCACGCGTCTCAGCCGCAGCGCTTCGCGGGCCGAAACGCAGCCGGGCGAATCACCGTCAGCCGCCTGGGATAAGCCGGCTTGACAGTAATATCCATCACGACAAAAACCAACACGGGCGATCGGCCGCATGCCGTTTCGCCGCCGTATCGACCGTGCGAACACAAGAGGCTAGCGGCGGCGCAGCATCGCCAGCGCGCCGACCGCGAGCAGCCCGAGGCTCGTCGGCTCCGGCAGTTCACGGTGATGTTGTCGATCGACACGTCGTGATCAATGGCCGAAGAAGAAGCCGGGCGTTTCGCGTAAATGCAATCTCGTCCACGCCCGCCAGAACGCTCGCAAACGTGCGGTCGGCCGGGAGGATCGCTCCGAACGTGTTCGGGTCTTCCGCACCCGCCCCAACCGGCGGGCAGGGTGTGGACGACGTGTGTCGTCGATGTGGACGCCCCCGTGTACCAGCCGGGATTGGCCGCGTCGAGGATACCGAGCGAGTACCAGACGCTGGTCCAGGGATAACCGCCCTCGGGATTGTCATAGTCGCGCGCTCGACGATGAACTCGCAGCACATCGAGGCCAGAAAAGTTCGAAAGCTCGTGTAGGTGTCGATGCTGATGTCGACTTGCGAGATTGCGTGTAGTCGCCGATGACCTGCTGTTCGCGTTGTTGCTGAAGGTGATGCCGAAGTCGTTGAAGACGGTGTGCAGCATCCGGAGCAGCGTTGCCGAAGCTGTTGTCGACGAAAGTGGCTCCGCCGATACCCTGCGGACCGATCCAGCCCTCGTCCCCATTTGCAAACGTCGTCGTTTCGGCCTGCGCCGCCGCGACCAGCGCCAGACCGATCGCGCCGCTCGTGCAAAGTTTCCGCATGTTCGCTCTCCCGCTTGTTACGCCCATGTGCGTCGCTAAGATTCGCGAAACCGCCGCGAACCCGTTTGTGCTGAGCACATTCTGAGCATATACTCAGCACAAGTCAAGAGGATTTCATGCCCACTTCCAGAACCGTCGCCGGGCACGCCGCCGCCGATCAGGCGCAAATGCCGCTCTCGACAAATGATATGGCCGAACTCCTCGCGGCAATCGAGACGCTCAGAATTGAAATTCGAAGCTTCCTTTCGGCTCTGCCAGTGGAGGGACAGTCGGCCAGCGGACTCGCCCGCCTGCTCCGGGTCGAGCGGACAACCTGCCAGCGGCTCGTGTTCTCGGCCATGCAGCCCGCCGGCGACGTGAAGCTGGCGGCCGCCCTACCCGGCGTGCAGGGGCTGCGAATGGTCATCACGCGTGCGACGACCGTGTTCTCCCGCCAGGCGGGACTTCGCGACGTGGCGCGTCAACTCTCCGCCGCGGTCGACGCTTACGAAAGATTGATCCGGCGCCTCGCCGGCAGCCGTGCGCGACTTCTCAATCGCCTCGCCGCGCTGGCTGCGCAGGCGGCCAAGGCGATCGCGACCACCGACCCGACTTCGGCGCGCGAGCAGCCTGTAGAAGGCGGCCCGCCGAGGCCTCGGCGGCGGCAATCCGACCAGTGGCTGGCCGTTCGCCCGCTGAGGCCAACTGCCCAATCCCGATCGATTGATACAGACGCGCGCTCACGGCCTGCTCGGGCACGTGGCGCGGCCGGACGCGGTGCCGCTCACGTTTCACGCCTTCGCCACGGCCCCGCCATCGGCCGAGAAGAACGATGACGATTTGGGCCGTTTTCTGCCACTGGCAGCGCGGACGATGAATTTTGCCGAGATCTTTGGGCTCGAATTCACGTCGATCCGCCGCCCGTCGTGCGCTCGAAGCAGCCGCAGAGATTCCTCTTTGAACGCTTGATCGTCAACCGTCAGCCGCAGCAGCCGGAGAGCCGTTCAAGCTCGCGTTTTCGGCATGACGGGCGTCATGGCGCATCCGGGACGCTACGCACCGTTTCTCGAAGAAGTGTGGGCGCTGGTGAATTTCCCCGTGCGCCGGTTGCTGCTGGACGTCTATCTGCATCGTGAGATCGCGCGTGGCTGCATTCCCGGCCTCGACGTGCACCTCTGGCGGCCGGACTTCGCCTCGCAGGCGGGCGAACGCTGGCAGACGCGTTTTCCGACCGGCCCGACGTTGCAGGTCCTTGGCGCAAGTCCGCAGCCTCCGGCTGCCTATCCACGCTACGGAGAACTACTCGATACGCTGCTGCAGGCCCGCGGCGCG
>JBGAJB010000197.1:0-6577 GCA_044225155.1 Phycisphaerae bacterium
CGATCGTTTCCTGTCTCAGGGACACGAGAAAACCGCTGTATAGGCGGAATTGAAAGTGCACCTTACCCGGCGTTTCTGCGGCGCGCCGCGATGCTGCATCGTTGTCGCGTCGTGCCCGGCGCTCGCGGCGAAAGACAAAAAATCCGACAATCAGTACGGATACGACCGTAACGAATATGAACAGCCCGGGCCCAGGTGGTCGTTGTGCGGCGATTAGCATTTGATCGCTCTCACATATTCACGTCGGTTTCAGGCTCGCCGGGCGGCCGCCGCCGAGACCGCCGTCGACGTCGGGCTGCGTAAGAATCTCGGCCGCGTTTTCCGGTTTCAGACTGCCGCCGTAGAGAATCCGCACTCTGATCAAAATACAAGGAAACTGGTCGCTCGGAGAAAGCAAAGCGGCAGCGAACAACAGGACGTGGCTCATGGACGTGCTCCGGAAGGGGGTATCTATCGATCACGTCGCGACCGACCGGCAAACAACGTGAAAACAAGGAAAGCAGTTCCTGTCGCCGGTTCGGGAATTGTGTGAATCGCGAGGTTAAACGCGTCAATAGGACCGGAGTCGTTCACGGAGTCAAGAATACCGTCAAAATCCGAATCAAACGCGTAGTAGTCGGTCGTAGAGCCTACGGAGGGCGGATAGTAGCGGAGAATCTGCGTGTCGAAATCCAGGAAACGGAACGTGACCCAGAGGTCCGCCGGGGCGGCGAGCGGCGACGGCAGGTCCAGGTGGACGTCCTGCCGTGTGAGTTCAATCCCTGGCAACCCGTTAAAGATGTATTCGCCGAGCAGGGGGGGCGGGAAATTCTGCCCGCTCAACTCTTCAAACTCATAAATTCTGAGCTGCAACGTACGCGGTGCCGTTGTGTAGGTGATGTATCCGAAATCCAGACCGCTGATCGGGGCGGAGCTCGTGCGATGCACGTCGTCGCCGATCTCGGCGTCCGCGAACGTCGGACTCTGCTGATCGAACCCGGTTGTGTTGTTGTAGTCAATCACGTCGGCCGTCGCGGCCTGAAGCGACAGCATCAAAGTCAGAAGCGCAAGCGCCCGGAAATGCGTGCCCATTTCGTGCTCCGATGCGGGGCGAGAGGAAAGCTCTCGTCCGATCGTATGGCGCGCCCTGCGCCGAAATCAAGCGAAATCGCCGTGTGTTGATGATCATCTGAGCGGTGCCCCCGGATAGGCCTCGCCAGGTCAGGCATCAAGACAGAGCTAGGTTCGCGCCGCCGCGCGAACGATTCCTAGAAACGACTCCGCTTTCAGGCTGGCCCCGCCGACGAGACCGCCGTCGACGTCGGGCTGCGTGAGAATCTCCGCCGCGTTTTCAGGCTTCAGGCTGCCGCCATAGAGAATCCGCACACCGTCCGCCAAGCCGCCAAACTGCCCGCGCAGCAGGCCGCGAATGTGCTGATGTGCTTCCTGCGCTTGTTGCGGCGTCGCGTTCAAGCCCGTGCCGATCGCCCATACCGGCTCGTACGCGATGACGAGCTGTTTCGCGTCGCGGAGCGTGACGCCCACCAGGCCCGCGGTCATCTGATAGGTCAGCACGTCGGCCGTCTGATTGGCCTTGCGCTCGTCGAGCGTTTCGCCCACGCAGAGGATCGGCGTGAGTCCGGCCGCGAGGGTCGCGCGCACTTTCAGATTGATCATACGATCGTCCTCGTGATGGCCGATCGTGTGGCGGCGCTCCGAGTGGCCGAGAATGGCGTACGTTGCGCCGGCGTCGACCACCATCTCGGCCGAGATCTCGCCGGTGAACGCACCGCTCTGCTCGTGATAGACGTTTTGCGCGCCGAGCGCGATCGGGCTGCCGTCCACGGCCTTGCGCGCAGGCATGAGATAGACGGCCGTCGGGCAGACGGCAATGTCTACTTTCGCGCTCGACGCATCGAGCCCGGCGCGGATGCCTTCGATCAGGCTGCGAACTGATGCGAGTGTGAGGTTCATCTTCCAGTTACCGGCAATCAGCATGCGCCGCGACATCGCTATCTCCCAGCGGACGGAGTCATCGGTCCGGATCGTTATTCAGCACAGCCTCGATGCCGCAATGTAGCACGGAACGGGAGGAGTGAAGCAGACGCCCGACTTCATTGGGAACCCCTCTCCCCGCTCCTTTTTTTTGGGCCGACGGGCTCCCGCGGGAAACCTGTCGGAGACCGGTTCTCCAGGAAATGCGGAGAAAGACCAGGCCCTTAATGAGCGAGTTCGTGTATTGAGCGAAAGCGAGCTAATCGCCCGCAGGCGGTTGCGCGAGGGCGGTTACGCATTCGGAAATCTCAGAGTCGGAAATCGTCCGGCAATCGAGCACGACCGCATCTGCGGAGATTCGCGCGACCACGGCCGGACTCGACAGCCGCAAGCGTCGTGTGAATTCATCAACTGATTCCTTCGGCGAACGAACACGCACGACAACCGTCGGAAACTCCAATGTCGGTAGCGAGCCGCCGCCTGCGAACGAGCGATCATCGACCACTTCAATCTCAACGTTCGCCAGCTCTGCGCGGATTTCCCGCGCCAGGCGGTCGGCCGTCGCTCGAATTTCCGATACCTCCCGCAGGAGCAGCCGCAAAGTGGGAACTCGGTCGATCGCCGTCTGCGGATCGCGATAAAGCCGCAGCGTCGCCTCCAGCGCGGCAAGCGTGAGCTTGTCGGGACGATACGTGCGCATGAGCGGATTGCCGCGCAGCCGCGCGAAAACGTCGCTGCGTCCGACCAGAATGCCGGCTTGCGGGCCGCCCAGCAGCTTGTCTCCGCTGAAAAACGTTAGATCCGCGCCGGCGGCAACGCTTTCGCGCACGCTCGGCTCATCCCACTCCGGCGCGCTTCGCGCGCCCCAAGCCGCCGGTTGATCCAAGAGGCCGCTGCCAAGGTCATCAAGCACCAGCAGTTTTGCATCGCCCGCCTGGTTTCGGCCGCGGATGAGCGACACGAGGTCCGCCACGCGCGGCGCCGTTGCAAACCCCTGAATGCGATAGTTGCTGGTATGGACGTGCAACAGCGCCCCGGTGTCGGCTGTGATCGCTCGTTCGTAGTCGCGCAAGTGCGTGCGATTCGTCGTGCCGACCTCGCGCAAGCGGCAGCCGGCCGCGGCCATGATGTCGGGCATCCGATAGGACCCGCCAATCTCGACCAACTGGCCGCGCGAAACAATCACTTCCCGCCCGGTCGCGAGTGAATTCAGCGCCAGGAACGTCGCGGCCGCGTTGTTGTTGACAACCAGCGCGTCCTCGGCGCCGGTCAACTCGCGCAGCAGAGCGGCCGCGTGAACATGGCGGTCGCCGCGCTCGCCGCTCGCCAGATCAAGCTCAAGATTGCAGTAGCGACCAGCCTCTTCGACGACGGCGGCCAGCGCCGCATCAGCCAGCGGCGCGCGACCAAGGCCGGTGTGCAGCACGATACCGGTGGCGTTGATGACACGGCGCAGATGTGGCCGACTGCGCGCACGCAGTCGCGCCATGGCCATCTCGATCACGCGCCCTTTGAGGGATTCGGAATCAGAGGCTGACTGCAGGGGAATTGTCGCCCCGCCTGGTTGCGAAGCGGTCGGCACAACGCCGGGCGGCGATTCCGCCGAACGCCCGAGCGCCGCCCGAATCTCATCCTGCGCCGCGCGCAGGGCGGCCGTCACTTCCGACCGCCCGCAGCGCTGAATTTCCGCGGCGAGCCGCTCGTCGCGCAGCAGCGCGTCAATCGACGGCAAGGCACGCAATCCCAGTTCAGCCGGCCGATGCATACAGGCCATCATACGCCGTCGAAGCCGGAAATCCGCCGCATGCGGCTTCCCCGCCCCATTCGACTCCCTCCGACAGTTATCATCACTCCATGAGCCAGTTTCAGGTCATCAGTCCCTACCAGCCGCGCGGCGACCAGCCGGCCGCGATCGACAAACTTGCCGGCGGTTTCGCGGGCGGCCAGCGGTTCCAGACGCTCATGGGCGTGACCGGCTCGGGCAAGACGTTCACGATGGCCCACACGATCGCGCGGCTGGGGAAGCCCGCGCTGATCCTCAGCCATAACAAGACCCTCGCCGCCCAGCTTTTTGAGGAATTCCGGGAGCTGATGCCCAACAACGCGGTCGAGTATTTCGTCAGCTATTACGACTATTACCAGCCCGAGGCGTACATCCCGCAGCGCGACATTTACATCGAAAAAGACTCGTCGCGCAATGACGATCTCGATCGGCTGCGGCTCTCGGCTACCAGTTCAGTCATTTCGCGCCGCGATGTGGTCGTAGTCGCCAGCGTGTCCTGCATTTTCGGCCTCGGCTCGCCGGATGAGTACAAGGCCAGCGTCGTCGCACTGCGCGTCGGAGAGACGATCGAGCGCGACGAGCTGCTGAAGAAGCTCGTGCGCCTGCAATACGAACGCAACGCGATTGAGCTGATGCGCGGCGGATTCCGCGTGCGGGGCGACGTCGTCGAGCTGCACCCGGCTCACGACGAAATCGCCGTCCGCATCGAACTGTTCGGCGACACGGTCGAGCGACTGTCTCTGATTCACCCGCTCACGGGCAGCGTGCTCCAGCAGCGCGATCACGTGTATGTCTATCCGGCCGTGCACTACGTCCTGCCCGAAGACAATCTGCAACAGGCCGTCGAAAGCATCCGCGCGGAACTCGACGAACGCGTAATGCAGCTTCGCCATCAGGGCAAATTGCTCGAAGCCCAGCGGCTCCTCGCGCGCACGAAGTACGACATCGAAATGCTGCTGGAAGTCGGTTATTGCAGCGGAATCGAAAACTACACGCGCCACCTGAACAGCACACAGCCCGGCGCGAAGCCCTACACGCTGGTCGATTATTTCCCCAAGGATTTTCTGCTGATCATCGACGAATCGCACGTCAGCATTCCGCAGATCGGCGCGATGTACGGCGGTGATCGCTCGCGCAAGACGGTGCTGGTCGAGCATGGCTTTCGCCTGCCGAGCTGCCTCGACAACCGGCCGATGCGCTTCGAGGAATTCGAGGGGATGTGGAACCAGGTCCTGTTCGTCAGCGCCACGCCGGGGCCGTACGAACTCAACAAATGCCAGGGCGAAATCGTCGAGCAGATCATCCGGCCAACCGGGCTCGTGGACCCGATGATCGAAGTTCGCCCGGCCCGCGGCCAGGTGCCCGATCTGCTGGATCGCATTCGCGAACGGGCCGCGGTGGGCGAGCGCACGCTCGTGACGACGCTGACGAAGCGGCTCGCCGAGGATCTTTCCAGCTACATCCAGCAGGCCGGCCTGCGCGGGCGCTATCTGCACAGCGAAATCGACACGCTGGAACGCGTGGAAATCCTGCGCGAGCTGCGGTTGGGCAACTTTGACGTGCTGGTGGGGGTGAACCTGCTGCGCGAAGGCCTCGATCTGCCGGAGGTGTCGCTGGTCGCGATCCTCGACGCGGACAAGGAGGGCTTCCTGCGTAGCGAAACGTCGCTGATCCAGATGATCGGCCGCTGCGCGCGAAACGTGAACGCGCTGGTCGTGCTGTACGCAGACAAAGTCACGCATAGCATGCAGCGCGCCATCGAAGAGACCGACCGTCGTCGCGCGATCCAGGTACGCTACAACGAAGAGAACGGCATTACGCCCGACACGATTCGCAAGGCCGTTCGCCAGAGTCTGATCGGCGAGGTGGCGGCCATGCGGCGCGTGCGCGAGGCGGTTCACGCGGACGAAGGCGACTACGACCGCGATGAACTCGTGCTTGGCCTCGAACGCGAAATGCTGGAAGCGGCCGAGCAGCTTGATTTCGAGAAGGCGGCCGCACTGCGCGACCACATTAAGCGGTTAAAGGATTCGCCGGAGCTGCGCGTCGCGGCCGTGGACGCGCGACCGACGCGTGCCGGCGGCGGCAGTCGCGAAGGAACTGGGCAGGGGGGCGGCGATGGGGCCGAATGGTCCCCGCGCGGCCAGCACCGGCGACCGAAGAAGCGGACGAAATAGGTGGCGACCTGGATCCGTTCGGAGTGAATGAGCTTCGCTTGCCTCGGCCCCAACTTCTGATCGAGTTAAGAGCGCAGCTCCCGAACGCGCCATTGGCGACCTTCGCTGTCGTACTCGAGCGCATAGTTCCGGGTCGCACCACTCAGATCATCTCGCTGAAACCAGCAACCCAATTCGAATTTCAGGCTGCCGCCGGAGCAGGTCCATCGACGCTGCTCTCCACCGATGATTGGGTCCGGGATATCGATCAGATATTGGCCGAGCAGCTCGTTCACATCGCTCGGATAGAAGTGATGATCCGCGTGAAAACGGTCGATCGCGTCAACGACCTGATCCCCGGCGCGCTCCGCCGCGGCGACTTCCATGCGGTAATGAAATTCGGAGATGAGTAGCGGGGCAAGCGGAACGCAAGCGAGCAACACGAGCCCCAAGATGTACTTGGACTTCGTTCGTCTGTGTCTTGATAGCGCACGCCAGGCGCGCAGCCATGGTCCGACTCTCGCGTCGTCCACGCCCGCAATTCTTTCCGGCGCCATCAGCCAGGTTCGTCCGAATGGGGGAGTGGAATCGTCACCGGCCTAATTCTGCCGGAATTCAACCGATTCCAACCCCCAATTTTTGCAGGCCGGAGCGCAATCAGGCC
>JBGAJB010000001.1:0-60238 GCA_044225155.1 Phycisphaerae bacterium
TCGGCGCTGGGTGGCGCTCTGCGCCGCGGCACAGGCCGCGTCGTTTCTCCCGCTCGTCATCAGCGCTCTGCTGAATGCGGGCAGCACCTGGCTGATCTTCGCGCTGGCCACGCTCTATTGGGCGACGGGGCTGGCGACGGGCGCCGCGTGGACGACGTGGATCAGCACGCTCATCCCGGTCGAGCGGCGAAAGCGATTCTTTTCGCTGCGTTCGCGCTTCCTGCATGTCGGAACTCTCGTGGGCATGATCGGGTCCGGCGTTGCGTTGCAGGAAAGCAAAGGCCACGTGCCCGAGCTGACGCTCTTCGCCATTCTGTTCACGATCGCGGGATGCAGTCGCGCGGCTTCGTCATGGTTTCTCGCGCGCCACAGCGAGCATACGCCGATTCCCCCCGGCCTGCGGGAAGTGCACATCGCCGACTTCCTGAAACGATTGCGGAGCGGAGCGGACGGCCGGCTGATTCTTTTCATGCTCTCGATGCAGGCGGGCGTGCAGATGGCCCAGCCTTACATGACGCCCTACATGCTGAAGACGCTCGCTCTGCCTTACCTGCAATACACGATCATTCTGGCGGCTCCCTACATCGCGCGTATTTTCGCGCTCTATGTCGCGGCCCGGCTCGCGTCGCGCTGGCAGCCGCTGCGATTGCTCTGGATCGGCGGACTCAGTCTTTGCCCGATGGCGGCGCTCTGGCTGACCACGACCGATTGGAAGCTATTGCTCGGCGCAAACATGCTGCTCGGCATGGCCTTCGCCTGTTATGAACTCGCGACGCTGCTGCTCTTTTTCGAGCACATCCCCATTCACGAACGCACCAGCATCGTCTCGTACTACCAGGCGTTTCAATCGGCCGCGATTTTCGGCGGATCGCTGGCCGGCGGCGCGCTGCTGGGCGCATTCCACTCTTCGCCGAGCGGCTATCAGGCCGTCTTTATTGGCTCGACCCTCGCCCGGGCGGCGGCGCTGGTGCTGCTCGTTCGATTTACGCAGGCAGCGCGGCGCACGCCGGCGATCGAATCCCATGCCAACCCGCCGACCGGCTAGAATTGCGCCGCAACTCCATTCATCCGGGAGAAAAACGCATGATCGTGGTGAACACGGAGACCGTGCCGGGCAAGCAGATCGTGGAGCTGAAGGGTCTTGTGCAGGGCAACACCGTGCGCGCGAAGCACGCCGGACGCGACATCGCCGCGAGCTTCAAAAATCTCGTCGGCGGCGAACTAAAGGGCTACACCGAGCTGCTGACCGAGTCGCGCCGCGAAGCGCTGATGCGCATGATGCAACAGGCTGAGCAGCTTCAGGCCAACGCCGTTGTGAATGTGCGTTTCACGACCGGCGCGATCACCGCCGGCGCGGCCGAATTGTTCGCTTACGGCACAGCCGTCGTGGTGGCGTGATGGAAGCCCTTATCTCCCTGATTGCGGCGGTGTTTTTCCTGATCCTGGGCGTCTCTTTTGGGCGCTGGCGCGAGCAGGCGCACCTGGCGAGCCTGGATCAGCGCGAAGCCGCATTTCGCGGGATGCTGGTGACGAACCTGCGGACGCCGACTGATCCCGAAACCATCACAAGCGCGACGCTCGTCGGCGGAGACGTCGTGATTGCGTCGGACTATTTCAAGACCTTCGTCTCGAGCTATCGAAAACTGATCGGCGGCGAGATGAAGGCTTATGAAACGCTGGTACGCCGCGCGCGGCGCGAAGTGACGCTGCGCGTGATCGAGCAGGCGCGGGCTCTCGGCGCGACCGAAGTTTGGAACGTGCGCATCGAGTTGGCGCGCGTCGGCGAGCACGATGCACGCGGAAACGGCGTCATGTGCGAGGCGTTTGCATATGGCACCGCAATCACGCGCAAGCGATAAGCACCATGACGCGCCGTGACGATTCCGTCTTTCATGAACCGCATCTGCGGCCGCGGCCACGGTCTGACTCTGATCCCGCTCAACCCCGCGTCGATCCGCACGACGTGCGACACGAGGCGCACCTGACCGGCGGCGGGCCCATCGGGCGCGATCTCGCCTGTCCGTGCTGTGGCTACAACCTGCGCGGGATGCCCGTCGGCGCTCCCTGCCCCGAATGCGGCGACAGACCAGCCCATCCGCCCGGGGCCGAGCCGGTCGCGCTGCACAGCGTTTATGACGAAGTACACGTGCTTCCCGCCGGCGCGCCGCGGCTCGTCGAACAGGACTGGTCGTGCAGTCATTGCGGCTACAACCAGCGCGGGCTGCTTCAGGGGCATCCGTGCCCCGAGTGTGGGAAGGTCGAGCTTTATCGACCTCCGCCCGGCGGGGCGGAGAGCTATGGCACCTGGCTCGCGACCAACATGGCGGCTGTCTCGCCGCGGCGCTCTTGGCAAATTGCCATTCTGCTCGCACTGGCGGCGGGCGTTGTGGGTGTGCCGGCCACGTTTCTGCAGACTTTTTCAGGCGGAGTCGGCGCCGGCATCATGGGCATCTTCGGGGCGGTGCTCGTCGCGCCGCCGATCGAAGAACTCATGAAAGTGCTCGTGCCGCTGGTGGCGGTCGAGACGCGGCCCTATTGGTTTCGTTCGCCACTGCAGGTCATGGTGGCGGCCACCGCCGGCGGCCTGGGCTTCGCGATTCTCGAAAACACTCTTTATCTGACGGTCTACATCTCGAATCCGGGAACCAAATTAATCCTTTGGCGCTGGATCGTCTGCACATCGATGCACACCGGATGCTCGTTCTGGGCCAGTCGCGGACTTTGTCGCATCTGGGATCGGACCGTGCGCGAGGGCCGGCCGCCGAGGCTTGAACTGGGCTATTCGGCGCTGCTGACGGCGATGATCATTCACGGCGGGTACAATCTGGCCGCGATCGCATTGGAAATGCTGCACATCCTTTGAAGTCACACACATGAGCGACAACCCGCTTCCCGGATATCGAGGTAAGACGCGAGAGATTCTTACGGCGGGCGGTGCGGCCGTCTGGACCGAAGTCGAGTTGATGCTGAGTGACCAGTCGCGCGTGCGCGGCGTGGTGCTGCCGCGGGCCGAGACGGCCGACGACGCGCACATCGTGCTCAAGCTGCCGAGCGGCTACACGGTCGGGATCGCCGCTGCGCGCGTCACCAGTCTTTCCATCCTCGGCCAACGCAACGCTCCGTATGAGGCGCGCGAGATTGAGTTCCCGCGGCGGCCCGGTAAGCCGACCGTCGTATTGCTCGGCACAGGCGGCACGATCGCCAGCCGGCTCGACTATCGCACGGGCGGCGTCAAACCCGCTTTCACGCCCGGCGAACTGTTCAATCTCGTGCCCGAACTCGCGGACGTGTGCAACCTGGAAAGCGAGAGCCTGTTTTCCGTGTTCAGCGAGAACATGGGCCCGCAGCAATACATCCCGCTGGCCGAGCGCATCGCCGCCGAGATTCGGCGCGGGGTTGACGGCATCGTCATCGGCCACGGCACCGACACGATGCAGCACACGGCCGCGATTCTCACCTTCATGCTGCGCGACACGCCGGTGCCGATCGTGATGGTCGGCTCGCAGCGTTCGGCGGATCGGCCCTCATCGGACGCGCCGCTGAACTTGATCCACGCCGTGAAAGCCGCGGCCGAAGGCGATGTGGCCGAAGTCACGATCTGCATGTTCGGACCGACGAGCGATGAGTACGGCCTGCTGCATCGCGGCACGCGGGCGCGCAAGATGCACTCGGGCTATCGCTCGGCGTTTCGCACGATCGGCGATTCGCCGCTGGCGATGATCACGCAGCACGAGATTCGCTACCTGCGTGATGATTACTGTCATCGCGGCGCCAGTCGGGAACAGCTCAAGGTCTGCACGGCATTCGAGTCGCGCGTGAGCCTCGTTTACTACTACCCGGGCATGCATCCCGACGTGATCGACGCGCTAGTCGAGCGTGGCTATCGCGGAATCGTATTGGCGGGCACCGGCCTGGGTCACGTGAACAAGCCGCTCTATCCCGCGCTCGCGCGGGCGCGTGCAGCCGGCGTGCACGTGTACATGACGGTGCAGACGCTCTGGGGCTATTCGCAGATGTACGTCTACGAGACAGGCCGCGAATTAATGGAGCTGGGCGTCGTGTCGTGTGAAAACATGTTGCCGGAGACGGCCTACATGAAGCTTTGCTGGGCGCTCGGCCAGTCCAACGACGCGGCGGCCGTGCGGCAGCTCATGCTCACGCCGATCAATCACGAGATCACGCCACGCGAGCCCTTTGACGGCTATCTGATCTATCAGGGCGGGATTCCCGAGGTACAGCGCTTCCTTCGCTCCATTCACCGCTGACGTCCGAGTTTGATGGCCGCATTATCAATGCTCCACTCGGGAGAGCTTCGGCCGTTGAGTACAATGCGATCACAACAGCCAGATCGGCGCGGCGCGCGACCCGGATCGCGCGGCCCCCAGGGAGAGAGCACGTATGCGCAAGTGGACGAGCGTTGCAGCGGCGATCCTCGCGGCAATCGCCTGGTCCCCCCTGCTGACCGGGTGCGACTCAGGCGAGCTCGAACCCGACGGTGGATTTGATGAGGGGCGTGCGGAGAAACGCCCGAGTGGCGCAGGATTCTCGCCCGATGTGCTCGTCGATCCGGTCCCACTGCGGAGCGCGACGGCGGCCGGCTTTGATCATGAGCGCGCCATCAGCGGCTTTGACGATTGGGAGCCGTTCGTCGCCGTCGATCCGACCGGACAGTACGTCTATCAGGTTTCCACGCGCCTCACGAACATCTCGCGCATCGCGTTCCGCCGTTCGAGCGATGGAGGCGCGACTTGGGAACTCGACGGATACATCCTCGACGTCGGGCGCGATCAGTATGACCCGCAGATTCGTGTCGCGAACGACGGCACGATCTATGTGCTATGGCTGGATTTCGACACATTTTTGACGAAATCTTATGACCGGGGCGAGACGTGGACCGATCCCGTGCGCATCCTCTCCGCGCCGCTCTTCGGCTCGGATCATGGCTGGCTGGCGATCTCGCCCGACGGGCGCGACGTCTATGTCGGATTGAATCGCAGCGACAGCTACGTCTGCGCATCACACGATTTCGGCGCGACGTTCAGCGCGCCCATCAAGACCAACGACGACACGCGCTACTGGTTCCACACCGGCGCGGCAGTCGGACCCGAGGGCAACGCCTACATTGGCGTGGTCGATTTCACCCAGAACTATCACGGCGACGCACATATCGGCGTGCTGCGCTCGGCTGACGGAGGCGCGACCTGGCAGTACGTGCGCGTCGACTCGGTGCCTGAGCCGCCGGATTGCTCGTGGGCGCGCGGCTGCTCATTCGGTTTCTTCGGATCGGTCACGGGACTCGCGGTAGATGCGGCCGGAAAGGTGATGCTGGTCTACAACGGTGGCCTGACGGCCGGAGACAATCAACGCGTCTGGGCGTCCACGTCGTCGGACGGCGGCTTGACGTGGAGCACGCGAACGCAGGTCTCCGCGCCGCCGCAACAACTGGAAAACGCGTTTCCGGCCGTCGCGGCGGGGCCGGCTGCAAACGATTTCCGCATTGTGTGGCAAGGCGGACGCCCCAATGCGTTCAACACCTGGTATCGCCGCACCACGGACGGCGGTGCCACGTTCTCCGTGATTCTGAAACTTTCCGATGCGACGACCGGTGCGCCGTACAAGTCGGCCCGCGGCTATCGCTTCCCCTACGGCGACTACATGGGCATCGGCGTCGATGCGAGCGGAATGAATCACGTGATCTGGGGCGAGGGGCCGAGCTACAACGGTCCGGGCGGCACGTGGTACACGCGCGGCCTCTAGGCCGCGTAATCGTTACGGCGCATCGGCTCACATGATGTGCGAGATTATCGGCGGCCGAACCATCAGCGCGCTTGCGAAAATGAGCGCCGCGCGAAGACCGGTAAAGCTTCGCGTTGATTCCGATGATGCGAGTTCGTAGACTTGGGTTAGCCGCACAGGATGGCGGCGGGAGGGGATTCTGTGCGCACGCTTCCGACATTTCCTGCTTTCATTGCGCTCGGGTTGCTGGCCGCCTCGGCCGCGGCCCAGACGCCCACGCTCGTCAAAGACATCAACGCCACCTTCACTCCGACCGGATCGCTGCCTTCGAAATTCACGGTCAGCGGCGGCCGGCTGTTCTTCGTCGCGGATGATGGAGCACACGGCGACGAACTCTGGGTCAGCGACGGCAGCAGCAACGGAACGAATCTGGTCAAGGACATTTTTCCCGGCGCGCTCGGCGCGGCGCCGAACGCGCTCGTCGACATCAATGGAATTCTCTTCTTTGCGGCGCGCGACGGCGTTACCGGCACGGAATTGTGGCGCTCCGACGGCACGAGCGGTGGCACGTTCCTCGTGGCGGACATCCTGAATGACGGTGATCCGAATGGCGGCTCTCGGCCGGACAGCCTCACGAACGTCAACGGCCTGCTGATGTTCTCCGCGACCGACGCCACGAATGGGCGTGAGTTGTGGAAGAGCGACGGCACTTCGCTCGGCACGACCGTCGTCAAGGACATCTTCCCCGGCACGTCGAGCGGCGGACCCGAGCAACTCGTGCCGCTCGGCAGCACGCTCTACTTCTGCGCGAACGACGGCACCAACGGCATCGAGCTTTGGAAATCCGACGGAACGCTCGGCGGCACGTCGATGGTGAAGAACATCAACCCGGGCAGCGCCAACAGCTCGCCGACGCAGATGACGCCCGTGGGCTCCAAGATCTTCTTCAGCGCGACCGACGGCACGAACGGTTTCGAGCTTTGGAGTTCGGACGGGACGTCCGGCGGAACGGGCATGGTGAAGAACATCAGCTCCGGCGCGAACAGCTCCGCTCCAACCGAGCTGACCGCCTCCGGCACGCGCCTGTATTTTCAGGCGACCGACACGACGAACGGCGCGGAACTCTGGAAGAGCGACGGTACCGATGCGACGACCAGCCGCGTCAAGGACATTCGCCCCGGAGTGTCCGGCTCCGTGCCCACCGGATTGACCGCGCTGGGAAGCACGCTCTACTTCGCGGCCGACGACGGCACGAATGGCAATGAACTGTGGAAGAGCGACGGCACGTCGGCCGGCACGGTGCTCGTCCGCGACATCGACCCGAATTCCGCCTCGTTTCCCAGCTCGCTTACGGCGCTGGGTTCCACGCTCTATTTCGCGGCCGCGGGACCGACGGCAGGGTCGGAGCTTTGGAAGAGCGACGGCACGTCGAACGGCACGCTGCGCGTGAAGGACATCCGCAGCGGAAGCGCCGGCTCGGGACTGAACAGCTTTGCCGTCTACAACAACAAGCTCTATTTCCAGGCGGATGACGGCGTAAACGGCATGGAACTCTGGAGCAGCGACGGCACGGACGCGGGCACGCAGCTCTTGAAGAACATTGCGCCGGAACTCGGTGCGGCCTCCAATCCCGGGCCACCGGTCGAGATCAATGGCACGATCTATTTCGCGGCCGACAACGGCATTGCCGGCATGGAGCTCTGGAAGAGCGACGGTTCCGATGGCGGAACGGTGCTGGTGAAGGACATCAATCCGGGCCTTGGCGCCAGCCTTCCTTCCGCCTTAACACGCGTGGGCAGCACCCTGTTCTTCGTCGCGACGGATGGCACAAGCGGCACTGAGCTTTGGAAGACCGACGGAACGACGCTCGGCACTGTCATGGTGGCCGACATCAACCCCGGCAGCGCCAGCGGCGCGCCGGCCAACCTCACCGCCGTAGGCAGCACGCTGTTCTTCACCGCCAACAACGGCGTGAACGGCATCGAACTCTGGAAATCCGACGGGACCGGCGCGGGCACGAGCATGGTGCGCGAGATTCGCAGCGGCACGGCGAATCCGTTCTTTTCCGGCCTGACGGAATGCGGCGGCCTGCTTTTCTTCCGCGCCGACGACGGAACAAATGGCGCGGAACTGTGGAAGAGCGACGGCACCAGCGGCGGAACCGTGCTGGTCAAGAACATTCATCCGACGCTCGGCTCAAATCCGAGCAGCTTTGTTTCGGTCGGCAGCATTCTCTACTTCAGCGCGAACGACGGCACGAACGGCAGCGAACTCTGGCGCTCGGACGGCACAACGGCGGGCACGACGCTCGTCAAAGACATCCAGCCCGGCTCCGTCGGATCGAGCATCTCGGCGATGATGACCGTCGGCGGCGCGCTTTACTTCAGCGCCAACGACGGCACGCACGGCGCGGAGCTCTGGCGCTCGGATGGCACGACGGCCGGTACGACGCTGGTGACGGACCTCAATCCCGGCATCTCGAATTCCAGCATCACCAGCCTCTCGCCGTTCAACGGCGGCGTGATCTTCTCGGCCGACAACGGCGCGGACGGCGCGGAACCCTATATCAGCGACGGCACGCCCGGCGGAACGTTCTTGCTCGGCGATCTGCGCGTCGGTCCGCTCAGTTCGACGTCGGCGCTCTTTACCGACACCGGCTCGGTCGCCTATTTCCGGGCTGATGACGGCGTGACCGGCCAGGAGCTGTGGGTTACCGACGGCACTCCCGGTGGCACATCACTGGTCACAGATCTCAATCCGGGCGTGCGGGCGTCGGAGCCGCAGGGACTGATCGTCGTCGGAAATAAGCTCTTCTTTAGCGCCGACGATCGACTCCGCGGCCGCGAACTTTGGTCGATCGACATCTCGACGCCCTGCCCAGGCGACTACAACGGCGATCATCAGGTCGACCTGTCCGACTTGGGCGTGGTGCTGGCTGATTTCGGATGTAATGACGGAAATTGCATCGGCGATCTGAACGACGACGGGGCGACGAATCTATCCGATCTCGGCATTGTGCTGGCGCAGTTCGGCCAGCCGTGTCCCTAAGCACCGGAACGGCGATCAGGCGAGCAGGGCGGGCACGACGTTGCCGTAGACGTCGGTCAGACGGAAGTCCCGGCCTTGGAAGCGATACGTGAGCCGCTTGTGCTCCAGGCCGAGGCATTGCAGGATCGTGGCCTGCAAGTCGTGCACGTGCACCGGATTCTCGACCACGTTGTAGCCCAGTTCGTCGGTTGAGCCGTACGTAAGTCCGGGCTTGATTCCGCCGCCGGCCATCCACATCGAGAAGCAATGCGGGTGATGATCGCGCCCGAGGAAGGGCGAACCGGCGCGGCCTTCGTTCATCGGAGTTCGGCCAAACTCTCCACCCCACACGATCAGCGTGTCGTCCAGCAGACCGCGCTGCTTCAGATCGTGGATCAGCGCGGCCGATGGGCGGTCCGTCTCCTGGCAGCGCTTGGGCAAGGCGGTCATTAGATCGTCGCCCGTGCCGGTGCCGTGATTGTCCCAACCCCAGTGATAGAGCTGGATAAAGCGCACGCCGCGCTCGGCCAGTCGCCGCGCCAGCAGGCAGTTGTTCGCGAACGAAGGGCGTCCGGGCGTCGTACCGTAAAGTTCATGAACCTCGGGCGGTTCGCGCGAGATGTCCATGAGCTCCGGCACGCTCGTCTGCATGCGAAACGCCAGTTCGTATTGAGCGATGCGCGTGACGATCTCCGGATCGCCGACGCGCTCGAACTCCATCTCGTTTAGATCGCGGATCACGTCCAGCGAGTCGCGGCGCACGCGCGGGCTGATGCCGTCGGGATTGGAGACATACAGCACCGGGTCGCCCTGCGAACGAAACTGCGTGCCTTGATAGACCGTTGGCAGGAAGCCGCTGCTCCAGAGAGCCGTGCCGCCGTCGGGGTTCGAAATGCCGGAGGTCAGCACGATGAAGCCGGGCAGGTCGCTGTTTTCGCTGCCGAGGCCATACGCAACCCACGAGCCCATGCTCGGGCGGCCCTGAAGCTGCGAGCCCGTATGAACGAAGAGCTGGGCCGGCGCATGATTGAATTGCTCCGTGTGCATCGAGCGCACAATGGCGATCTCGTCGGCAACGCCCGCGAGGTGCGGCAGCAACTCGGAAAGTTCGGCACCGCTTTTTCCGTGGCGTGCGAACTTGTACGGCGACGCAAGGCACTTCGGTTTGCCCTTGATGAACGCAAAGCGTTCGCCCTTGATCAGCTCTTCGGGCACAGCTTGGCCGTTTAATTCAACGAGTCTGGGCTTGTTGTCGAACAGATCGAGCTGCGACGGCGCGCCGGCCATGTGCAGGTAGATCACGCGTTTGGCCTTCGCCGGGAAGTGTGGCGCCCGCGGCGATAGCGGTCCGGGCTTGGGCCCGCTCGGCTCGGGAATTCGCGGCTCGGCCGAAAGTCGCGGGTTTAGGAGCGACGTAAGCGCCAGCGAGCCGAGCCCAACACCGCAGCGCTGGAAGAAATAGCGGCGCGTCACGCTCTTCAGCAGTTCATCCCGGATGGACATTGGACCGGTGCCCCCGTGTGCGGAAGGGGCCATAATAACAGGATCGTCGCGCCGCTTCGTCCGGGATTTTCCGCGATTTTCCGCTGCGCTGCCCGGTCTCCCGGACATTGCAGCCCGCGTCCCGGCTGGTCGATACAGCCGACATGGAGACTCCCGGTACCAGCCTGACAGTTTCCGGCGCGCAGCAGGCCGAAATCGCGCGCCTCCTCCTGGCCGCGCACGCGGAGGGAATGAACGACGACTATCGGGCCAAGCGCCGCTGGCCGCGCTATCACCAGGCGACACCGCTCGAAGTGAAGCGGCCGGGCGAGGATGACGCGCACGCCCACGGCGTCACGATGCACACCATCTCGGGCGGCGGCGTCTCCTTCGTCTCGCGCGAGCGCTTTCAGGCCGAGGACACCATCCGCATCCGTGAATGGACCCCGCAGGGCGATCGCCTCTGGCTGACGGGGCAGGTGATGTACTGCGCGGACGGTCTCGGCGGCTACCTGATCGGCTTTGCCTGGGACGAGCCGCTTTCCGAGGCGGAGTGCTTGGCGATCGAGCAGCGCGTGACGGCCATAGCCTCTGCTCCACCGCCGGAGAAATCCGCAGGCGGCGTTGGCTATGCGCTCATGGGCGCTGCAGCGGTCGTGGGGCTGCTCTGGGTGCTAGTCGAGATGCCGAACTAGCACGAAATGGGCCGAGGCCCGAACTCTGCGTTACGGCCCAAGATTGCGATACTCGTAATCAGGATCTTCCGGGTCATCGTACCAGGGTCCCGAACACGTTTTCCAACCTGGACCGTAGTTCCCTTCGGTAGTGTTCGCGAGCGTATTCGCGGAATGTCCGTCGAGAAACAAGAACGAGTGGCGGTTGTATTGCCGGTGCCAGCCGAGTCGCGGGATGAAATTCCACTGAGCCGAGTCGAACGGATCCTCGTACAAAACGACAAACCGACTAACGTGTTTTTCTCGTTGCTTTGAAAGAAAATGGTTGCTGCGCTGAAGATATTTCATGCCATCGGAGCCCTGAGTGGCCCATTGCGAGACAAAGTGATAGTTCAGATCGTAGCTGCTGCCCGTATCACGATAGATGGGGCGAAGTGACTCGATGTCGTCAGTTTGCGTGTTCCAGTATCCGCCCGTGTCAGACGGGCATGCGAATACGGGAAGATTTCGATTCATCTCAAATTCAGGGGATCCATTCTCCGTCGTGCTCTCGATCCGAAGTGTAAGACCGGGATAGATGTATTTATTAAACGGTCGTCCGCCCGGTGAATCACGATAGGTCGAGTTCGAGAATCCCCACCACACAGGTCTTCCAGGGTGCCCACCGTAATAAAAGCCGTGGACAGGAGAGGCGACCGAGATGTTTCGCTTTTCAAAAGGAAACCATTCACGCGCATCCGAAAAGTACATCAGCATCGCATTCCCGATCGTCCGGAGGTTGGCGATGCACTTAACCATGCGCGCTTGTTCGCGAGCCCGCCCCATGTGCGGCAGTAGGATCGACATGAGCAAGCCGATGATCGCGACCACGACGAGCAATTCAATCAAAGTGAACGCACGTGATTTCGACCGCATTTCTGAACGCCTCCCGATCTGCTGATGTGCGTCAGACGGACCCAATCAGCGTAACGCGAATTGGGACGATATCCAAGCAAAATTACGGCGGCGGGGCCGCAATCGGCTTGGGTTTGGGGATGCGAGACGCTTTCATCTGCTTACAGGCGGGGCAGCGAAAGGCCATCGTTTTTCCGTCCTCCAGCGTGCCTACCAAGCCCGAGCGGAGTCCGCGCTCCAGCTCGCGGCCGTTCAGATGAAACTCAGTTTTGCACGACTGACAGCGACAATAAACCCACGTAGATTCATCCGTTGGAATCGAACTAAGATCGTCCGAAGCGTGAAGGTAGTACGCTACGCCGAAGCCCAACAAGGCGAGCGAGATTATCGCCAAGGATATGTTCTTAATTGTTCCAGTGGCCATCCACCTTCTCCGCGATCATCATAACCGAAGGTCACTCAACATCAGCTCGGCGCGGCCTCGCCCTCCCGGTCTCGCGCGACCGAATTGAAGGGACGTCGAGGCCAGGGCCAGGTCGCGCAGCGGGTCGTGTGTGCCGTCAAGCAGCGTTCCGCGGCTTCGACCGCCGCAATTCGACCAGCAGGCAGATCCCGTACATTCCCGTCTGCACGCCGCTGCGCACCATCATCGTCCACGCCCCGCCGCCCACCGGATTCGCGGGGATCCACGCCCACGCCGCCAGGCTCGTCGCCGTCAGGACCGCCATCTGCACCGGGACCTGCACCCAGAAGCGCTGCATCTGTGTGACGATCGCGCCGAACATGCTGCCCAGCAGCAGCACGCACTGCCCGGCGACCAGCAGCAGGAACTCGGGCAGATATTGCACGTATTCCGGCGTGTACATCACGCGCAGCAGCCACGCCCCGCACAGCCACGTGACGGCAAAAACGCCGGCTCCCAGCAGCACCGTGCCTCCGATCAGCCGCCGCGCCAACCGCCAGAAGCGCGGCCGATCGGTCAGGTGATAGGTGGCAAGCCGGTGCGCGGCCGCCAGGGCGAGTTGCACGACGAGGAACTGCCCCGTCAGCGGAATGAGCGCGAGCGCGCCGAAGTAGCCCAGATCGCGCGGGCCGCCCGGCAGCAGATCGATCACGATACGCGGCGCGTTTTCGCTGAGATTGATGAGCAGTGCGACAATGCCCATCGGTGCGGCCGAGCGCAGCAAGCGAAAATCATCCGCGCGGCTCGAACGCGAATCGGCGTTGTCGAGGGCGCGCAGCACGGGGGCATCCACAAACGCGGTAATCCCCCACCAGAGCGCGACCTGCACCGCGACGGAGGCTGCGGCCGCGGTCTGTATTCCCGTCGCACCGGCCGCCAGCGGCAGCGCGATCGCAAACGGCAGAATGCCGGCCACCCCGCGCAAGGAATTGGAAAGATTGAAACGCGGCCAGTCGCCGCGCTTCTGCATCACGCCCCAATAAAGCTCAGTCCAGGACAGCAGCCAGCGCGTCGCGAAGACGCCGCCGTAAAGCACAATGAGCGCGGCCGCTCCCAATCGCGTGGCGTGCCAGGCGAGCAGGACGGTCAGGACCAATGCTGCCAGCGTCAGGCCGTAGCGGCGTAGACGCGTGAACGCCTCGATCGGGAGCGCCTGCCCGGCGTCGGCGACAAATACCGCGCGCAGTTCCATGGCCAGCAAAAGCAGGATCGGCGTGGACCACGCCATCGCCGCGAGATAGTGCCCCTGCAACTCAGGCCCGGCGAATTTCGCGAGCAGTACGACGATGCCCAGCCGGCACAGATTGAAGAGGCCGTTTCCGACCGCGACATGGCCCAGCGCGTGCCAAAGACGCCCGCGCGGCGGCGCTGGCTGCGGCGGGGTGGCGGTGTGCGATTCGCCCAGAGTTGAGCACCTCGGGCCGGCTACGGCAGCGCGATATTCTCGAGCTTGGCTTCGAGGGTTTTGCGCGTGACGTTCGTGTAGATCTTCAGGACGAGGAATGTGCTGGCGTCGACCTCGCTGGCCGCGAGCGTGTGCTGCTGATAAGTCGAGCCGTCCTTGGCCTGCTTATCGCGGAACCGCGAGTTCAGGTTGCGCATGTCGGCGTCGGTCAGCGTGGCCGTCACGAACGCGTCCTGCCCTTGAACGATGCGGAACCCGAGCCCCTTGGTCTCGGGCTTCTCGTCTGTTTCCTCGCCCGGTTTCATGATGTGAATGTCAATGCCCGAAGCCTGAAGTCGCGGATCGGGAATCGACTGGCCCTCGTACTGTTTCGGATTGAGAATCGGAATCCACGTCGTGCCGTCCGCCATCACGAGATTCACCTTGCCATTCAGGTGCTTGACGGACTTCGACTCGCGGCCGGCGCAGGTGGCTTCGATCATCAGCGGCAGGCCGCCCTTGAGGTCGTCCGGGCCGATGTTCACGGGCGACGTATTCGTCCGCTGGGCGTCTGTGATCGTGGAAGTGTCGAACAGCTTGTTGTCGCGATCGTCGGTCAATTCGTCGATCAGAAATGTTCCGACGCGAGCGATCCGCGTGCAGCCGTCGCCGACGACGCGGAGTCGCATCCGCAGCGCCGAGCCCGGCGCGTTCTGAGGAACATCACCCTCAAAGCGAATCCGCTGCTCGAGGATCGCGTCCATCTCAATCCGCAGGTCGCCGGACGTGCGGTCCGTTACCGGCGGGCGAGGCGCAGGCTGGCGACCGGCACCGGGTCGCGGCGGACCTCCCGGCACTTCCTGCCACCCAGCGGCAAGAGCCAGAGAACCCGCAAGCACAACCCACAAAGCGATTCGCCCGATCATGCTAAGAACTCCTCAGGGCGCCCCGCGACGTTTGATCGCCGGACGGGGCGCGCAGTCTGGCAAGTGTGGCCCCGCTCACAAGCGGCGTCAACTGCCGTTCCCGACCAGCCCGCGTCCGTGGCCGTCGCCGGACTGCTATCATTCCAGCACCGGCCAGTGGCGGAGATTCCCGATGTTGAGCATTCCCATTCTGCGGAACGGCCGGCCCTATGAAAGCGCCGAGCGGGTCGCGCTCTTTCATCATGCCACCGGCGAACCGGTCGCCGAGGTCAGTCAGGCCAATAGCGGCCTGATCGGACGCGATATTGGCCGGATGTGCAGCGACGTACTCGAGCGATTTTCGACGCGCGAGCTGATCGCCATCTCCCGCCGGGCGGGCGATCTCTTCCTGAACGCTTCGCTCCCCGTCGGCAACGGTTGCCAGACTTTCGACGATTATGTCCGGAGCCTCTCCAGCACAACGGGCATGCCCGTCACCTATTGCCGGGCAAACGCGCGAAAAATTCACAAAGTGCTGGACGAAGTCGAGGGTGTGCTGGCCGGTCTGACGCGCGGCATGGATCTCACGATTCTTGATCGCGGCTACGGGCAGCATGACGGCCGGATGCTCAGCTTTTATCGCGCGGGGCGTGTCTTCGGCGCCGTGCTGCCGAGTAACTCGCCGGGCGTGCATTCGCTGTGGACGCCTGCCATCGCGCTCAAGGCTCCGCTGGTTCTGAAACCCGGACGCGAAGAGCCGTGGACGCCGCTCCGCATCATCGCGGCGTTCATCGCCGCGGGCGCGCCCTGCGAGGCGTTCAGTTTCTACCCCACGGATCACTCCGGCGCGGCCGAGGTGTTGCGGCGCGCCGATCGGGCCATGCTCTTCGGCGATGCATCCACGACGCGGCCCTGGGCGAACGACCCGCGCGTTGAGCTGCACGGCCCGGGTTACAGCAAGATCGTCTTCGGCGAAGACTGTGTGGATGAGTGGGAAAAGCACCTCGACGTGCTCGTGACGTCGATCGCCGCCAACGGCGGGCGCTCTTGCATCAACGCATCTGCGATCTGGACGCCGCGGCACGGGCGGGCGATTGCCGAGGCGGTGGCGAAGCGCCTGGCGAAAGTGAGAGCGCTGCCCGCCGACGATCCGCACGCCGAAGTCGCGGCCTTCGCCAATCCGCAGACAGCCGAGGCGATCAATGCGACGATCGACGCGGGGCTGCGCGAGCCGGGCGCGATCGATCTGACGGAACAATTTCGCGGCACACCGCGGCTCGTGCGGCAGGGGCGCATCGCGCACCTGCTTCCGACCGTGGTCTGGATCGACCCGCGCGGCGGCGGTTCGCATCCGCTCGGCGATTTCGGCACGAGCCATCCGCTGGCCAACCGAGAATTCCTCTTCCCGTTCGCGTCCGTCATTGAGTGCCCGGCGGAGCAGATCCCGGAGCGCATCGGCTGGAGCCTGATCGTCTCGACCATCACGCACGACGAGAAATTCGCCGAGAAACTGATGGGCAGCCCGCACGTTGAGCGTCTGAATATCGGGGCGATTCCGACGTACCAGATCAGTTGGGACCAGCCGCACGAGGGAAACCTGTTCGAACTGCTGTATCGGCAGCGGGCGTTCCGCAGCGCGCGCCAATGGCATCGAAGAGTCGGCCGCCTGATTCGCGACCGAACAGCGAGATGATCAGCCACTTTTTGGAACACTCCGCGACAGAACACGCGGGCAACGCGGAATTGGCGGCAACCCACATGGTGTCGACCACTCGGACCGAGCCAGAGCGCGCATGAGTTTTCCAGCCTGCCTCGCCGTATCGCCGGTCGCACTCGTCTTTGCCGAGCACGCGCTCGCGCAGCTTGGCGCCATCGCCGCCAAGCTCGGCGCGACGAGTGCGCTGCTCGTCACCGACCCCGCCATCCGGGCAGCCGGGCATGTCGACGTCGCGCTGCGAAGCCTCGCCGCTGAGCAGTTTCAAACGTACGTCTTTGACGACGTGGTCGAGAATCCAACAACGGACACCGTCGCCGCCGGGCTGGACGCCCTGCACAACGGGCGACCCGGCGGACCGGACCTGATCATCGGACTCGGCGGCGGCAGCGTGATGGACTGCGCGAAGGGCATCAACCTCCTGCACCGTTGCGGCGGCAATGCGGCGGATTACCGCGGCGATCCGTCCCCCGAAATCCTCGCCCGGCGGCCGGCGCTGCTCCCGATGATCCTGATCCCCACGACCGCGGGCACCGGTAGCGAAGCGCAGTCCTTTGCGCTGATCAGCGATGCCGCCACGCACATGAAAATGCCCTGCGGCGACCGACGACCGCCGCGGCAGGGCGGTCTGCGGCCACACGTCGCGCTACTGGATCCCGCCCTGACCCGCACAGTGCCGCCCGGAGTCGCGGCCGTGACCGGCATGGACGCGCTGACGCACGCGGTGGAGACGGCCGGCTGCCGCGTGCGCACGGACGAGTCGAGAGCGCTGTCGCGCGAGGCGTGGCTGCGGCTCGAAGCGAATTTCGAGACCGCGCTGCAGAACCCTAGCGATACACACGCCCGCGGCGCGATGTTGCTCGGAGCGCACCTGGCCGGCGCGGCGATCGAGCAGTCGATGCTGGGCGCGGCGCACGCCTGCGCGAATCCGCTGACAGCGCGCTTCGGAATTACCCACGGAGCAGCGGTCGGACTCATGATGCCGCACGTCGTGCGGTTCAATTGTGCGCGCGGTGAAAATCCGTATTACGACCTTTCGCGCGAGCCCGAAGCGCTTGTGCGACGGCTGACGGGACTTCTGACCGCCGCAGCCCTGCCGACGACACTCAGCGCGTATGGAGTGGCCGCCGACGACCTGCCGCTGCTGGCTTCGCAGGCGGCGCAGCAATGGACGGCGGGCTTCAATCCGCGTGCGCTGGACGCGGCGGCGATGCTCGATATTTATTGCGCGGCGATTTAGGGTGGACAGAGAACGACGAATGGCTGATGGCTAATAGAAACCAGGAGTGCGACACTTCCGGCCCAGGAATCGATTCTTCACACGGTTTTCGCAGTTCAACGCAAGCGAATCGCTATTGGGCGATCGCCGGCCGCCCGACGCTGTGGTATTCAAATCCGCGCCGCCGCATCGCGGCCAGGTCGAAAATGTTTCGGCCGTCGAAAATGAGTTTCTGCTTCAGATCAAGGCTGATGCGCTCGAAGTCCGGTGTGCGATATTCCATCCACTCCGTCAGGATCAGCAGCGCTTCTGCGCCCGGCAGCGCCGCGTAAGCGTCGCGCACATAGGTGATGGAATCACCGAGTTCGCGCCGCGTGCTTTCCAGCGCCTTCGGATCGTGGGCCACAATCGATGCGCCGGCCTCAAGTAACCGCCGAACGATCGCCAGCGCCGGTGCTTCACGCACGTCGTCCGTCTTTGGTTTGAACGCCAGGCCCCACACCGCCAGCTTCTTTCCCCGCAGCGCGGGTCCCAGCCGGCGAATCACGCTGTCCGCCAAACCGACCGCCTGCTGCTGATTGCGCTGATGCACCGCGTCCAGCAGATCGCCGCCGACGCCGGCCTCACGCGCCTGGTGCGCGAGCGCCTGCACGTCCTTGGGAAAACAACTGCCGCCGTAGCCGATGCCGGGATACATGAAGTGCTGACCGATCCGCGCGTCGGTGCCGATGCCGCGCCGCACTTCGTCGATGTCCACGCCCAGCGCGCCGCAGAGGGCCGCGATCTCGTTGATGAAACTGATCCGCGTCGCAAGATACGCGTTGGCGGCGTATTTCGTCAGCTCGGAAGCCATCCGCGACATGATCAGGATCGGTTTGTTGTTGCGAACAAACGGCTTGTACAACTCCGCAACGGCTGCCGCGGCGTCCGGGTCGTCTGCGCCGATCACGACGCGGTCCGGCCGCAGAAAGTCCTCGACGGCCGCGCCTTCCTTCAGAAATTCCGGATTGCTGACGACGTGAAACGGATGCCGCGCGCTTTCCCGGATGATCGCTTCGACGCGCGCCCCGGTGCCGACGGGAACCGTGCTCTTCACCACGACGATCGTGGCGCCGGTCAGCGCGGTGCCGATCGCCCGGGCCACGGCCTCGACACTCGAAAGGTCAGCCGCGCCGTCCGCCTTTGGTGGTGTGCCCACCGCGACAAACACCACGTTTTGCCCAGCCACTGCTTCGGCCGTGTTGGTCGTGAAGGTCAGCCGACCGGCCGCGATGTTCTCGCGCAGAATCTCCGCCAGACCGGGTTCGAAGAGCGGACTTCGTCCGGCACGTAGCTCCTCGATCTTGGCGGGATCGCGATCCGCGCAGACCACGTGATTTCCGCTCTCGGCCAGGCAGGCGCCCGTCACGAGTCCGACGTATCCCGTTCCGATCACACCCACGCGCATTTCGCTGATCTCACCCGATTGGCCTGATCCGCGTGAAAATCGGTCGCTTCGCGATTTTCCGCTTCCGGCACAATGATACTCGTACGCTGAAATCCGCTGCTGCGTTCGAGACGCGAATGCAATGACTCCGCGGCCGGAGCGGGCGTATGCTCCACATCACAGCGTGGGAACGGCCGTGGCGGGGAAACACGCGGCCGGCGGAAGTGCGGGCGAATCGCAATCTTGGAGGCGTCACGTGTCCGATCGCATCGGTTTCATCGGCTTGGGAATCATGGGGCGCCCGATGGCGAGGCATCTCCAGAAGGCCGGTCACGCGCTCCGCATCTTCAGCCGTACCCGCGCTCGAGGAGCGGAATTGGAGGCGGCCGGGGCGAAATGGTGCGATTCGCCAGCCGACGTGGCGCGCGAGTGCGACGTGCTTCTCACCATCGTTACGGACACACCGGATGTCGAAGCCGTCCTCTTCGGCGCGCGCGGCGCGGCGTCGACGCTGCCGCGGGGCGCGACCGTCGTCGATCTCTCGACCATCAGTCCGACCGCGGCGAAATCCATGGCCGAGCGGCTCGCCAAGCAGGGTGTGGCCCTGATCGACGCGCCGGTGACCGGGGGCGAGACGGGCGCGAAGAACGCGACCCTGACGATCATGGCCGGCGGAGACGGCGCGGCGCTCGAGCGCGTGCGGCCGATCCTGGAGTGCTTGGGCAAGCGCGTTGTGCATGTCGGCCCGAGCGGCAGCGGCCAGATGCTGAAGGCGTGCAACCAAGTGCTCTGCGCGGTGAACATGATCGGCGTCTGCGAGGCGCTGACGCTGACGCGCCAGGCCGGATTGAACATGGAAGCCGCGATCGAAGTATTGGGCAGCGGCGCAGGCGGCTCGTGGGCGTGGACCCAGCTCGCGCCGAAGATCGCGGCCGGCGATTTGGCGCCGATGTTCATGATTCGGCTGGCGCAGAAGGATTTGCGAATCGCACAGGATGAGGCGAAACGCCTGAGCACGCCGCTGCCGGGCACGACACTCGCGCAGCAACTCTACCGCGCAGTCGAGGCGCTGCCCGGCGGAGCCGAGCTGGGCACGCAGGGCATGATCCGGGCGTTTGAAACACTGACGAGCGGAACCAAGCCCTGACTCGTTTCGAAGGAGGATGCGTGGACGTATTCGAGCGAATTGTGCAGCTACTCGAAACCGAGCGCGTGGAGTTTCGCCATGTGCGGCACGAACCGACGCGCACGAGCGAGGAGTCCGCGCGGGCGCGCGGCGAAGAGTTGCGCACCGGCGGCAAGGCGCTCGTCATCCGTGTCGGCGAGGAACTCCGGCTGTTTGTGCTCAGCGCCGCATGCCAGCTTGATACGGCCGCAATCAAGGCGCATTTCGGCGTGAAGAAGACGCGTTTCGCGACGCCGGAGGAATTGCTGACGCTGACCGGCCTGGTTCCCGGCAGCGTTCCGCCGTTCGGCATGCCGATCCTGCCGCTGCCGCTCCACGTCGACGATTCGATTTATGCCAATCCAAAAATCGCGTTCAACGCCGGGCGCTTGACCGACTCGATCATCCTGGCGACCGAGGATTATTTGCGCGTCGCCAATCCTGCGCGGCTCACGTTCGGCCGGGCCGAGTAGACCGGCAATTTACGGCTCATTTCACGACGTTGACACATCTCGCTCTGCAGGCGGCCGATGAGTTCCGTTATGGGCGCGGGCTGTCGTAAACGGCCGGCGCTCGCTCACTCATGCAAGGAGAAGCAATGTCCAGCATCAACAGCGTCGGCGGATTCGATTCCGCGCAGGTCTTGCGCCAGGTGTTGCAGGGGCGCAACCATGAGGGCGGCGCAGTGGGCGGCCGTCAGCACGCCGGCGATCGCCGCGCGGCGTTTGAGAGCGCGCTGAAGTCGCTCGGCATCGGCGACGACGACATCAAGAACATTCAGAAGGAAATCGCGGACAAGCTGAAGGAAGCCCGTCAGGATTCCGGTGGCTTCAGTTCGCCGCAGGACAAGCACCAGCAGGTGCAGGGCATCATCGACGGCGTGCTGCAGTCGCACGGCATCGACGTCGACGCTTTCCGCCAGGCTCTCGGCCACGGCGCGCCCGAGCCCACGGACATCCAGCAGACCCACGCGGATCCGTCCAACGGCCTGAACCTCACGGCCTAGTCACACCTGTCAACAATAGGATCGGCCCCGACCGGTCGCTCGGTCGGGGCGAGTGATCCGCAGTTCTGAGTGGTTCCAATCGCCTAACGGGATTCCAGCGCGGCGTATTTCCGCAGCGTCGGACCGTTGTAGACCTGACGCGGCCGATTAATGCGCTGTTGCGGATTGTTCGACACTTCGCGGTATTGCGAAATCCAGCCCGGCAGCCGGCCGATCGCGAAGATCACGGTGAACATGTCGATCGGGATGCCGATCGCGCGCATGATGATGCCGCTGTAAAAATCGACGTTCGGATAGAGCTTACGCTCGACGAAATACGAATCCTTCAGCGCGGACTCTTCGAGCCGCTTGGCGATGTCCAGCAGCGGATCGTGGATTCCGAGCTTGCCCAGCACGTCGTCGCACGCCTTCTTGATGATCTTGGCGCGCGGGTCGAAGTTCTTATAGACGCGATGGCCGAAGCCCATGAGTTTCAGGCTGGTTTTCTTATCCTTGATCTTGGTCAGGAAGGAGTCCGCCGTCTCGCCGCCTTCCTGAATCGCCGAGAGCATCTGGATCACTTCCTGATTGGCGCCGCCATGCAGCGGTCCCCACAGGGCACAAACGCCCGCGGCCACCGCGGCCCAGAGATTGGCCTTGGACGAGGCGACCATTCGCACGGTCGAGGTCGAGCAGTTCTGCTCGTGATCGGCGTGCAGCAGGAAGATCAGATCGAGCGCTCGCACAACCTCATCGGCTGGGATGTAGTCGGCATAGGGCTTGCTGAACATCATGTGCAGGAAGTTCGCGGTATAGCGCAGGTCGGACTTGGGATACATCACGGGCCGGCCCTTGCTCTTCTTGTAGGCGGCCGCGGCGATCGTTCGCACGCGGCTCATGAGCCGGGCGGCGGCCTCTTCAAACTGTTCGGTGCTCTCGAACTTCAGCAGCCAGGGTTCATAGCAGCTTGAAGCGTTGATCATCGCGCTGAGGATGGCCATCGGGTGCGCGCTGGCGGGGAAGCCGTCGAGCGCGTTCATCAGGTCTTCGTGGATGAACTGGTGCTTGCGAAGCAGGCCGCGGAATTCTTCCAGCTCGCGCGGCTTGGGCAATTCACCGAAGATGCAGAGGTAGGCCGTCTCGATAAAGTTCGACTTCTCGGCCAGTTCTTCGATTGAGTAGCCGCGATAGCGCAGAATGCCCTGATCACCGTCGATGAAGGTGATGTTGCTGATGCACGAGCCGGTGTTGCCGTAGCTGTCGTCGAGCGTGATCAGGCCGCTCTTGGCGCGCAGATCGCTGATGTCGACGCCAACCTCCTTCTCGGAACCGACGACCACCGGGAACTCGTAGGATTTTCCGCCGTAGCTCAGTGTCGCTTTTTCGTTCATGACATCCCGCCCGTTTCCTTATGAGACGCCGACTACGCGCGCTGCCCGCGCAATCGGGCGCTTCGTTTGATATCGACCGTTTCGCCCCGGCTCTTGCCCCTGTCCCCGTCGCCGGACGAGGAATCGCTCACTCTACGGAGCCCTCATTCGGCTCGCAACAAAAAAGGGGCGTCGGCCGCCCGCACCGCGCTGTGGAAATACGCGCAACCATATCGCGCCACGGAGCAAGATCAGGATGTCGGCGTCAAGTGCGACGGGGCGGTGTGGCACGGCGGTCTCTCAAACCCCTTGTCGGAGAAACCAATACCTGTCAACGCTCGATTATCCCCTCGTTCCCATGCGCCATCACCGACCGCAACTGCGTGCTCAATCCGCTACGCCTATACTAGCCCGCGATATGCGTTCCATTGCCGTGATCAACCAGAAAGGCGGCGTCGGCAAGACGACGACCTCCGTCAATCTCGCCGCCGCCCTGGCGCGCGAGAAGCGAAACGTCTTGCTGGTTGATCTTGACCCTCAGGCGCACGCCTCGCTGCATCTGGGCGTCGAACTCGCGCCCGGCGAAACGAGCGTATATGACGTGTTCACGCGCGATGCGGCCGTGGCGGAAGTGGCGCGCACGGGCAACGAGCGCCTGACGATCCTGCCCGCGCACGTCGATCTGGTCGCGACGGAAATGGAACTCGCGGGCGTCGAGCAGCGAGAGGACATCCTGCGGCGAAAGCTGAGCGCCTACACCGAGCATTTTGACATCGTGATCTTTGATTGTGCGCCGTCGCTGGGCGTGCTGACGGTGAATGCACTCTCGGCGGCCGACGAAGTTCTGATCCCGCTGCAGCCGCACTTTCTCGCGCTGCAAGGTCTCGGGAAATTGCTGGAAACGGTGACATTCGCCCGTGAGCGATTGAACCCCGCGCTGCGCGTCTGCGGCGTGGTGCTCTGCATGTTTGAGCCCGCCACGCGCCTGGCGCAAGAGGTCGCGGGGGATGTGCAGCGCTTTCTGGAATCGGCCAGTCCGGAAATGCCCTGGCACGGGGCGCGGCTTTTCGAGACGCGCATCCGCCGCAACATCAAGCTGGCCGAAAGCCCGAGCTTCGGCCGCTCGATTTTCGACTATGCGCCGGGGTCGCACGGCGCGGAGGACTATGCCGCGCTGGCCCGCGAGATTTTCGCGTCGCAGCGCGTCGTCCGAGCGGCCTCGGCACCGGTAAAGGAAGAGCCGGTCGCGAAGCCGGTGGTTCAAACCGGATAGGCGGCCGCTCCTCAGTATGTCGGCCATTCCCTAACAACCACACGAAAACTGTGAGGCCGAGTAGAGCGGGAGGGCGCGGCTCTGGCCACGGACTTCGATCGCTTGAGTTTTGCTTAGGGAAGCAAACGAATCTCGCCCGGGCTGCCGGTGTCGGTGCACTCGCCAACGCGCGCCGCGGCAACCCCAACCCGTCGCAGACATTCCAGGAGCGCATCCGCCTTTCCGGATTCAAGCGCCAGCAGTAACCCACCCGATGTTTGCGCATCCAGCAGAACACCGGCGAGCGCCGGCTCGACGCCCGCGTCGACTACCAACCGGTCTCCGACATGCTCGCGCGTCGAGCGATGAGCACGCGTCAGAACGCCCAATCGCGCCATCTCGATCGTTTGCGCCATCAAGGGCACGCGCGACGCGTGCAGCGTGATCGTGACGCCGGAACCTGCTGCCATCTCGAACGCATGACCGATCAATCCAAAGCCCGTGATGTCAGTGCAGGCGTGAATCTCGAACTCGACGGCCACGTCGCGCGCCGCGCGATTCAGCGTTGTCATCACATCGACAGCCTCGCGCAGCGCCTCCGGCGGCAACTTGCCCTGCTTCACGGCCGTCGTGAGTACGCCGCTGCCGATCGGCTTCGTCAGGATCAGCGCGTCGCCGGGGCGCGCGCCGGCATTCGTCCAAACGCGATCCGGATGGACCAAACCGGTGACGGCCATGCCGTACTTCACTTCGGCGTCGCGCACGCTGTGGCCGCCGACGATCGCGCAGCCGGCCAGCCGGGCCGTATCGGCGCCGCCGCGCAGGATTTCCGCGAGTACGTCCGATTCCAGCTCTTTGTCAGGGAAGCCGACGATATTCAGCGCGGTCAACGGCGCGCCGCCCATCGCGTAAACGTCCGAGAGTGCGTTCGTGGCCGCAATGCGCCCAAAGTCGTACGGATCGTCCACGAGCGGCGGGAAGAAATCGACGGTCTGCACCAGCGCGGTTTCCGCGTTGAGACGATAGACCCCCGCGTCGTCGTACGTGCTCGTACCGACGATCAGATTGGGGTCCGCGTTAGGTGCGAGCTGACGCAGCACCTGCGTCAGGCCGGATTGCGGCAGCTTGCCGGCTCAACCCGCACAGTTCGCGTAGTCCGTCAGTCGTTTCTTACGACCTTCGTTCACGCTTCCTCCACGATCAAAGCACGTCACGGCAAACAAGCTACGATTAGAATCGCGGCCGATGGCCGGTCAGACGCTTACGGAAATCCGCGCGGCGCTCGATTCGGCCGGCCTCAGCCCGCAGCACCGTTTCGGCCAGAATTTCCTGATCGATTTGAATCTTATGCGAAAGGTCGCGGCCACGGCCGAGCTGCGGCCGACCGATCTCGTGCTGGAAGTCGGCCCCGGAACGGGCTCACTGACCGAACTGTTGCTGGAGAGCGGCGCGCAGGTTGTCGCCGTGGAAATCGATCGCGGCCTCGCCGCGTTATTGCGCGCGCGCTTTTCCTCCGAGCCGCGTCTTACGCTGATTCACGCCGACGCCTTGGCCGGAAAGCACTCACTGGCGCCCGATCTTCTCGCGGCGCTGAACAGCTCCGCCGTCGCGCGAACTTCAGACGCGCCGAGTCCGGAAGGACGAGGCTCCGGCCAATCCGGCCCACCGCCCGCATCGCACCGCAAACTGGTCGCCAACTTGCCTTATCAGATCGCGACTCCACTCATCATTGAATTGCTGCTGCTAAACCCGCCCTTCGAGCGACTGGTCTGCACGATTCAGAAAGAGGTCGGCCAACGGCTCGCCGCCGCGGAAGACACTGAGGAATACGGCCCGGTTTCGATCATCGCTCAGACGCTGGCGCGCGTCGAAGTTGTCGCACATCTGCCGCCCGAGGCGTTCTGGCCGCGCCCGAAGATCGATTCCGTTTTGTTGAAGATCACTCCACTCGCGCATCCGGAAATCGCCGCCGGCGACGCGCGTGATTTCGCGTTGCTGGTTCAGCGCGCATTTCAACAGCGACGCAAAACGCTGCGCCGCACGTTTCGCGATTGGGGGATCAGCGACCCTGCGTCACTGCTTGAGCCGCTCGGGCTGCGTCCGGAGTCGCGCCCGGAGCAGCTTTCGCCGCGGGACTGGCAGCGTCTGCATGCGGCTGGGCTGCGGGCTCCTGCATGATGTGCGGCGCGAGGAACGTTTTCACAAATTCCGGACTCGCGCCGTCGGTGTGGCCGCCGTTGTAGCCGTAACGCTGAAACTCCGGCCGCCAGCCGATGTTCACGATCCGCTCGCGCCCGTGCGGCGATTGCAGTCCGACGCTGCCGGCCCCGTCCTCGCCGAAGACGCCGTCGATCGAGCCGGCCACCTTCATCGGGACGGCCAACACAGCGTCATTGGCCGAGTAGTAGCAGTAAATCTTGCCTCGAATGTGCTGCAGGGCTTTCGAAACGTCGTAGCGATACCAAAGGCTCGATCCGAGCAACACAACATTCTCGACCATCACGCCGGGCTTCAGGTCTTCGATGGCCCAAATCCCGACGCCCGTGCCGGCCGAGAGCCCGACGACATTGATTGGCTTGCCGGGATACTTCTCGGCGTAATCCTCGATAATTCGAGAAAGCTGTTTGGCGCGCAACTGAGCGTTCAGACGAATCGTCTGATCGATCAGGGGGTTCAGGGAAATCGTCCACAGAAACGTCGCGATTTCGCCCTTGTAGCCCGCCGCCTGCAGACCGGAGCGAATACCGCCGTCCGTGAAATCGATGTTGCCCGCGCCCGGGACGTAGTAGGTGATGCCGAGCTTGGCCTTTTCGCTGTACGACATGGATGAACAGCCGGCGCAGCACGCCGTCAGTGCCGCCGCGGCCACGCACCACCACCCAATTCGCTGATATCGCATGGTTGCGCCAATCCTCGCCGAAAAACCCGCCTGATCCTAACCGAGGCGGGCGATTTTGTCGGAGGCCCGAAATGCACCGCCCGGGCCCGGCCCGCCGCACGGAACCACGGCGCGGCCGCCGCGAAAGTGATTACAATCCCCCGTTCGAAAGGGCGCGGTCGCGGAAACCGCCCAGGGGGGCTCGTCGCCCGGCAGGAGAGTGGATGGAACTACCCAGACGGCAGCGCGGTGATGAACTATTGCGACCGGGGGCCCTGCGCGACCTGCGCGCCCGGCTTCGCCTACTCGCGGCCCGAAACGACCTGACGAGCGTCGTCGTGTGCGCATTTGATCATCGCACCCGCATGCTCCCGTTCATCTACGCGGATCGGCGCATGGTGCCGGCCGGCGTGCGCGCCATCGGTTCGGCCCTGGTCGACTCCGGCTTTCCCAAGACGCGCATCGTCCTGCAGCAGTGGAATCGGAATTTTCGCCCCTCGCAGATGCGCCTCGACGGGCGCATCCCCGACCTTTTTCTCGTTTCCAGCATGCAGATGCACTCGGCGCCCGCCGATGAACTGTTGCGCGACGCCTGCCGCATCGACCCGGCCCAGCGGCCGTTGATCATCGGTGGCGGGCCGCGCGCGATCTACGAACCCTGGAATTTCTTCAGCAGCGATCCGCAGGATCCGTGGGGCGCGGACGTCGTCGTCACCGGCGAGGAGTACGTGCTGCTCAGCCTGCTCGAGATGCTGCTTTCGATCCGATCCGCCGGCGAGTCGATGCGCACGACGTTCATGCGGGCCCGCAACGGCGGCTTACTGGATGCGATTCCGGGACTCGTCTATCCGCGCACGGACGAACGGGGTGCGGCCCGCGAACTGGTCGACACCGGCATTCAGCGTTTGCTGGGTGATCTGGATGAACTGCCGCACCCGGTCATCGGCTATCGACTCATTGAGCCGCCCAGCAGCGGCGCGACATTGGCGTTCCGCGCGTTGGAGGCGGGCAGGATTCGGAGACTCAGTCCGATTTCGTCGCTGGTGCTGACATTCTGCTGCAAATTTGCCGGCCCGTATTGCCCGATCCCGGCCTACAACCAGCGGCAGCATCGCGTGAAGAGCGGCGAGCGCATCGCCGACGAGATGGTTCGTCTGAACGAAGAGTTCGGCCTGGGCCACTTCTTCGGCGCGGACGACAATTTCTTCAATCACAAAGAGCGCACCCTTCCGATTCTGGAGACTCTCGCACGCACGAAGGTGCGCGGCCTGTCGTTCCGCCGCGCGATCCGCTGGGGCACGGAAGTGACCGTACATGACACGCTACAGATGCAGGATCACCTCAAGCTCGCGAATCAGGCCGGCATTCGCTGGCTGTGGCTGGGCGTCGAGGACCTGACGGCGACGCTGGTGAAAAAGGGGCAGAGCGTGGATCGCACAACGGAAGCGTTCCGCCTGCTGCGCAGCGTGAGCATCTGCCCGATGCCGATGATGATGCACCACGACAGCCAGCCGCTCTACACACCGGGGAAGCCGTACGGCCTGTTGAACCAGGTGCGCGTTCTGGCGAAGGCCGGCGCGACGAGCCTGCAGGTTCTGATGATGACGCCTTCGACCGGCTCCAAGCTGTACGTCGAGTCGTTTACGTCGGGTCTGGCTTACGAAAGCGTGGCGGGGAAGCGCGTCGAGCCCTACATGCTGGACGGAAACTATGTCGTGGCGTCAAAGCATGCGCAGCCGTGGCGAAAGCAGCTCAACATTCTGACGGCGTACGTCTCGTTCTATAACCCGATCCGCATGCTGGCCGTCTGGCTGAAACCTGGCTCGACGCGCCGCTACGCCGACGTTTTCTGGCAACTGCTGGGCATGCACGGCGTGCTGCAGAACATTCGCCGGACGATCGGCTGGGCGGTGCGGTTGCGATTCGGGCGCATCGAGCGCCGCATGACGCCGCCGCGCAGTCGCCTGCCAATGCGCGGCATCGAGGATTTCGACGCGTCCCACGCGCTGCCCGGCACACCGCCTGCGACGCCGACGACGGCGCCGGGCGCCGCCGAGTCCGTCGGCGTGAGGCTCCCAATCGTCGCTTCCTGATCAGCGCCCGCCATCGGCGGGAAGGTCGATGGTGATCAGCAATCCGCCGGCAGGATGATTCTCTGCCCCAATTCGTCCGCCGTGCAGTCTTACGGCGCGTTCCGCGATCGTCAGTCCGAGGCCCACACCGCCGGTTTCCCGATCCCGCGCGGATTCGACGCGATAAAAAGGGCGGAACAAGTGCGCGAGCGCCTCAGCCGGTACGCCCGGGCCGTGATCTCGAACGAGGATTTGCACGCTCGGCGATCCCGAGCCGTTCGTGGCGCGAGAAACGGAAGCCTCGACCGGCGCGGCTTGAGGCGTGAAACGGAGTGCGTTGCGAATGACGTTGTCGATCGCGCTTCGTAATTGGCCGGAAGAGCCGCGCACTAGGCAATCCGGCGCGAGCTGCTGTTCCACGCGCCGCCCTGTCAGCCCACCCTCAAAATTCGCATCGGCGACGACGGACTGCACGAGTTGTCCGATGTCGATGATCTCCAACCGGCCCAGCTCGTCCGCATCCGCCCGAACCGCCGCCAGCGTCTGGCCAATCAGGTCATCCATGCGGCGCACCTCGATCTCGATGCGCGCGAGCGACGCGGCGGACGGGCTGCTGTCGCGTTTGCTCAATTCCAGCGCGACGACGAGCCGCGCAAGCGGGGAACGCAGCTCGTGCGAGATGTCTCGCAGCAGCCGCTGCTGCGATTGAACCAGCCCCTCGATCCGCTCCGCCATCAGGTTGAAATCGCGCTGCAAGGCGGCGATCTCGTCCCGGCCGCGCCCCATCAGCGGCACGCGCGTCGACAATTCGCCTTGGGCGAGATGCTGAGTAGCGGCGCGCAATTCGCGGACCGGCCGACTCAGGTAGCGGGCCAGCCCGAAACAAATCACGCCCGAAACGGTGACGGCCGCCAGAACGCGTCCCGCCCACGCGAACGGCCGCTGCCATAAGTCGTAGGGCGGGAAATCATCCATCCGCACCGCGAAGACAAACGGACCGGCCGCACCGACGTCGATACGCGCGGCCGCGAGCGGCGGGCCGCCGCCGCGCTGCCGGTGTGCCAGGCCGTCCTCGCGTGCCCGTCGCACGATCTCCCGCACGCCCTCGTCCGAAGCGGGCAACAAAAGATCCTGTCCCGCTGCATCGAGCAAATACGAGCTGACGTGCAGCGGGGAGAGCAGACGCGAACGCACGCGTTCCGCCTCGACCGCCCCGCCGTGGACATATGCGAGCGCGATCAGTTGCCCATTGCCGGCGGCCATGTTTTCGATCGCGGCCTCGAAGCGGGCGAAGCGGTCCGAGTTGTTTTCGAGCAGAAAACCGAGCGAAATGAAGACCGCGGCAACGATCGTCATCGTCAGCCAGAACCACGCGAATATCCGAAGCGTCAGGCTCGGCATGCAGCGCGCTCACAAATCAGGACGGCGGCGACGGGCTCATCCCGGGCTGCGCGGGCAGGAGATACCCGGTGCCGCGGATGCTGCGAATGCGGTCATGTCCGTCGCGGCGGACCGAGCTTGCGGCGGATGTTGCTGATGTGCATGTCGATGCTGCGGTCGTACGACTCCACGCGCCGCCCCAGCACGCGCCGACCAATCTCCTCGCGCGAGACAACCCGACCGGCCGAACGCAGCAAAAGCTCCAACACGGCGAATTCCGTGCCGGTCAGTTCCAAGTGCTGACCGGCGCGCCAAGCCACGCGCGCCGCCGGTTCGAGCTCGACATCTCCGACCACAATGCGCTCTCCGGGCGTGGCAGGCGGCTCCTGGCCGCGCGTGCGTCGCAAAACGGCATGGAGTCGAGCGGCCAGCTCGCGGGGATTGAAGGGTTTCGGCAGATAGTCGTCCGCGCCGAGTTCGAGGCCGACAATACGGTCCACCGATTCGCCGCGCGCCGTCAGCATTACGACGGGCAGCCGCGAGCGGGCTCGGACTCGGCGCACGACTTCGAAGCCGTCGAAGGGCGGAAGCATCACATCGACTACGGCCGCGTCATGCTCGCCGCTGAGCGCCAACTCGACGCCGCGCAAGGCGTCATGCGCCGTCGCGACCGTCCAGCCGCTGCCCGTGAAGAACTCCGTCAGGAGTTCGCACAACTGGCGATCGTCATCAATGATGAGCAGTGAATTCGAATCGATCATCTCCCCGCGATCTCCGAGCCGGCGGCGCCAGCGATGAAAGCGCTTCGATCAAGAAGGTAATACGCTCGACGGTGATTCAGGCCGCACAGAACTTGTAAAGAAGCGTCAGTCCGCTTTTACGCAGGCTTACCAAAGTCTGACGCACCGCGCACTGGGTGAGACGAATAATGCATGCGTTCCTGGCGACGACTGAAATGTTCGGCTTCGCCCGCGAACCCTGATTCTCAACGGAGAAACGCATGTCGTATCGCTCGCTGCGCCGCGCGGCGGCCTGGCTCGCCGGTGCCGGGATCCTGCTGCAATCCAGTTGCTCGTTGGACTACCAATCGCTACTGCTCTCGGTCAGTGAATCGCTGATCAGCGGGCTGCTGGATTACTTCGCTTTGAGCGTCACCACGAGTGCGTGATCCGTTGAAGCGGCGGCGGGGTCGCCGCCGCGGTCCACCCTCACGTTTGGGAGAAAGACAAATGCTTCGATTCTCGTTTCTGTCCGGCGCGGCCCTCGCGGCCGGAGCACTGGTGCTGAGCGGCTGCACCAGCACGACCGGCAACGCCGCCACGCAAGCGCGTTGACCGATGCGGCCGTCGCCGGCGCCACGGCCACCATTGCCGCATCAGCTACATCGTCCGGCACGAGCTTGCTGGAGGGCCCCGGCGCGATTGCCGCAGGCCAATTCGGCGGCACGGATTCGAGAGGAGGAGGGCTGCTCTCCAATCCTCTCGGCCTGACAGACAATCAGCTCTCGCAGGCGGAGGACATTTTCACCGGGGCCAGAACCGACATCGAGGCGCTCCGCTCGGCCGCCCACGACGAAATCGCGGCCTTGCTCACGGAGGATCAGGCGGTGACGTTTGACGAACTGCACCCCGGACCGCGCCAGCACATCGCGGGGAATTCCAGTGACAACAGTTCATCCTCCGGGCAGGCGGATTTCGCGCTGGCGGGCGGCGACTTCGGGATCGGCGGCTGCGGACTCATCGGAGGAGACGGTGCGCCGGATGCCGCCACGATCCTCTCGTTCCTGAGCGACGCGCTGAATCTCACCGCCGATCAGCAAACAGCGATTCAGCCGATTCTGGAGAATCTGATTACGGCCGTGAGTGCGCGGCGCGACCAGGCCCAGACTGATTTCCGCGCCATCCTGACCGCAGACCAGATTGCGACGCTGGATTCGCTCCAGTCGCAATACGCGAGTTCCTGATTCCGGCCCGCGGGCGGCGGCTCTGCGCAGATTGCCGCTCGTTCGTGGTTCAGGGCGGGGAGGTTCCGGTAGGGTGTCGCCCGCCGGAATCCTCCCATTTTTTGTGTGTCTTTCTGAGGGCGAAACGCTCTATGACCGCGGGGCCAGCGTCAGGCCGAAGTCCGCGAGGCGGCTCTTGATCTCATTCAGCGACGTCACGCCGAAGTTTCGCGTCGCGAGCAATTCCGCTTCGCTGCGCTGGATCAGATCGCCCATGGTCGTGATGTTCAGTCGTTGCAGGCAGCGCCGCGCGCGAACCGACAACTCCATCTCGCTGACCGGCTTGCCCAGCGACGATTCGCTGCCGGGCGGCACGACTACCTTGGGCGTCGTGACCGGCGGCGGCGCGCTCAGCATGCTCGGATCGATTTCTTCGGGCTTCTGGCCGAGTCGCAGCCCGCGCTTGGCGAGCAGGGCCTTGATCTCGGTCAGCGACGTCTCGCCGAAGTTCTTGTAGGCCATTAACTCGGGCTCGCTGAGTTTCAGCAATTCGCCGAGGGTGTTGATCTTCATCTTCTTCAGGCAATTTCGGGCCCGCACCGAAAGCTCAAACTCGGCCACCGGCGTTTCGAGCAGACGATTGCGCGTCTCGAGCTTCTGCTCGACGTTGTCGTCAATCACCATCGTGCGGCTGCTCTCGACATCCTTCAGGAACAGATTCGCACGGGTGTGATTCGGAAAAGCCATCAGCACGCGCAGCAGGCAGTTCGCGGCATGGTCGTAGCGCCCGCGATCCTCGTAAACGACGGCTAGATTGATCAACGCGTTCACCGCGGCGCGCGGCTGAAGCGCACAGCGCTCGTAGAGCTCGACGGCCGCATCGTCATCGCCCAGCAGGTCGCGGAGCCACGCAAGGCGGAACATCGCCTGCACGTAGTCCGGATCAAGCGTCAGCGCTTTTTCGTAGTACTCAATCGCCGCGTCGCGGTCGCCCTGGCGCTCGGCCAATTCGCCCCGCACGCAGAGCCACTCCGGCCGATCCGCGCCGGCCCGCTCATGCTTCTGGATCAGCTTTTCGGCCCCAGCCAGATTCTCAGCGCGCAGCAGGGCGTCGGCGCTGCGAACATCGCAGTCGAGCGCATCCCAACCCGCGGAAGCCGCTTTCTTGTATTCGTCCAGCGCTTCGTCGTACCGGCCGAGAGCGACCAGCGTCTCCGCGGTGTAAAAATGCTTGAACTTGCCCGCGCGACTCTTACCGAACGCGGTCAGCGCGTCGCTGAAGTGACAGAGCAGAAAGTCGGCCACGCCCAGCCGCTGCCAGTCGCCATTTCCCGCCTCCGTGGCAGTGCGGTAGGCGGCCAGAGTGTCGCCAAAGGAGTCACGGGCCTTGGCGGAAGCAAAGATGCGATCCGCCCAATTCGTAATCGTGGCAGAGTCGAACTCATCGACCTGGAAAAACGAAGCTAGATCGGTAGTAGCGCTCATCGCAGGGAGTATCTCCGTCGTGTCGAGCCCTTCCGCTTTCGTCCGGCGGAATCTCGTTATAATACTCGACTTGCAAAAAGCGGCAAGTCGGGTACTGGCTCTGGCTCGCGGGGGGCTTACCCCGCACGGCGCCCGGCAAGAGTGGGGTTCACCAGGCTTGGTGATCGTTGCCCGGCAATGCGGCGCCACGGAAACGCCCGCCACCCGATGTGAGCGGCACGCCGAGGCGCGGCCCAGCCGCCGTGGAGAAACGGCCGACGCACAGGCCGGACAAAGGGTTACGTGAACAGCACGCCCGGCTTCCTCGACCAGCTTCGCCGGCAAGTCATCATTTTCGACGGTGCGATGGGAACCGCCATCCACGCGCTCGACTTGCCGCTGCCCGATTACCAAAACCTCGAAAACTGCGTCGAAATTCTGAATCTCACTCGGCCGGACGCGATCGAGGCCATCCATCGCGGCTACCTCGATCTCGGCTGCGACGTGGTCGAAACCAACACCTTCGGCGGCATGAAACACGTGCTGGCCGAGTTTGGTCTTCAGGATCGCTGCCGCGAGATCAACATCGCCGCGGCGCAGGTCGCCCGCCGCGCGGCCGACGCGTGTTCGACGCCCCGGCAGCCGCGCTTCGTGGCCGGCGCGATGGGCCCCGGGACGAAGCTCGTTTCGCTGCGACAGATCGACTACGACATGCTGCTCGACAGCTATGCGACGCAGGCGTGCGCGCTGGTCGAAGGCGGCGTCGACCTGCTCATCATCGAGACCTGCCAGGACATCCTGCAATCCAAAGTGGCGATTCAGGCCGCCCGCATCGCGTTCGAGAAATTCGGTCGAAAGCTGCCGCTCATCGTGCAGGTCACAATGGAGACGACCGGCACGATGCTGATGGGCACGGATATGGCCGCGGCGCTGGCCGCCATCGAGACGTATCCCGAAGTGGACGTGATCGGGATGAACTGCGCCACGGGGCCGCAGGAGATGAGCGAGCATGTGCGCTTTCTCTCGCGCTACTGCTCGCGCCCGATCAGCATTCAGCCGAACGCGGGCCTGCCGCAGGTCGTCGAGGGTCGCGCGCACTTCCCGCTCGCGCCGAGCGAATTCTCCCGCTGGCTGAAGGAATTCGTGGACGTCGACGGGGTCAGCATCGTCGGCGGCTGCTGCGGCACCACACCCGCCCATCTGCGCGCGGTCGTTGCGGCACTGCGGCCCGCGCGCAGCGCGTCGCTCGCTGCAAAGCCCGCCGCAATGAAGAGCGGGACCACTCGTCCCCCTGAACTCGCTCCGCGCAACTTCACTCACGAACCTTCCGCATCGAGTCTCTATCAATCCGCCTCGTACCGTCAGGACAATTCGTTCCTGATCGTCGGCGAACGCTGCAACACGAACGGATCGAAGAAATTCAAGCAGTTGCTGGCCGACGGCGATTTCGACGGCTGCGTGCACATGGCCGTCGAGCAGGTGAAAGAAGAAGGCGCGCACGTGTTGGACGTTTGCGTCGATTATGTCGGACGCGACGGCGTACCGGACATGCGGCATGTGATCGATCGCTTTGCCCGCGAGGTCACTGCCCCGCTGATGCTGGACAGCACACAGCTCGACGTGCTGGAGGCCGGGCTGAAGCTGGCCGGCGGAAAGTGCATCATCAATTCGGTCAATCTCGAGGACGGCGAAGAGAGACTGGCAAAAGTCGCGCGGCTCTGCCGCCAATACGGCGCGGCCGTCGTGGCGCTGACGATCGACGAAGACCCGGTCGAAGCGATGGGCAAGACGGCCGATCGCAAGCTGGCGATCGCCGAGCGGATTCACGATCTGCTCGTGCATCGTCATGGTCTGAACGAAGAGGATATCTTCTGGGATTGCCTCACATTCCCGATCACGACCGGCAACGAAGCCGACCGGCGCTTGGCGCTGGAGACGCTCGAAGGCATCGAGCGCGTCATGCAGCGCTTCCCGCGCTGCCAGAGCATTCTGGGCGTGAGTAACGTCAGCTTTGGCCTGCAACCGCTCGCGCGCGTCGTCCTCAATTCGGTCTTCCTGCATGAAGCCCGACAGCGCGGCCTGACGGCGGCGATCGTGCACCCCGGAAAGATCCTGCCCCGCAACCAGATCACGGACGAACGCTGGAACGCGGCCCTCGCGCTGATCTATGACCGTTGGGACGGCGATGCATCGACCAGCCCCCTGGAGCGTTTCATCGCGCTCTTCTCGGCCGACGAAAAAGTCGCGTCGAAAGTGAAGATTCTCGACCTGCCGATCGAAGAGCGCCTCAAGCGTCGCATCATCGACGGCAATCGCACCGGCCTCGACACCGACATCGCCGAGGCGCTGCTCAGGTACGACCCGCTAACGATTATCAACACGTTCCTGCTCGACGGGATGAAAGTCGTGGGCGAGTTGTTCGGCAGCGGCCAGATGCAGCTTCCGTTCGTGCTTAAGAGCGCCGAGGCGATGAAGAGCGCCGTCGCGCTGCTCGAACCGCATATGGAGAAGAGCGACGGCGCGAGCCGCGGCAAGATCGTGCTGGCGACGGTGCGCGGCGATGTGCACGACATCGGCAAAAACCTGGTCGACATCATCCTGACCAACAACGGCTACACGGTGTACAACCTCGGCATCAAGCAGCCGATCGCCAGCGTGATCGATGCCTGGCGCGCCCACAACGCCCACGCGATCGGGTTGAGCGGCCTGCTCGTCAAGAGCACGCTGGTGATGCGCGACGATCTGGCCGTGCTCAATGAGCAGGGCATCGACGCGCCGGTGATCCTCGGTGGCGCGGCCCTGACGCGCAAGTATGTCGAGGCCGATCTGCGCGAGATCTACGACGGCGCGGTTTTCTACGCGCGCGACGCCTTCGACGGCCTGTCGCTGATGGCCGACATTTGCGAGGGGCGCGCTCCGCGCCGGACGCGCGGGCTCACCGGCGCGAAAGGCAGCGTGAATGACGGGATTTCCGGCGGCGGGAGCGCCGCCACCGCGACGGTCGATATCGCGAACAGCGAGTCCGCCTCGAGTGCCGCTAGAGAATCGAATCCGGGCAGCGTGCCGTCCGCAGAGCGCACCACGCGCACGCGAAATGCCGAGCAGCTGAGCGCCGAGCTTGAGCAGCGCTACGGCCTGCGCCCGGTGGATGACGACGGAGCGAAAGACTCATCTCTCCCGCCGATCGAGTCGGACGAAAGCAACCGCCGGGAACTACCGAACCGTCAGCCGGTCGCGCCTCAGTCGCCCAAAACCCAAAAGCCATCGTTCAAAATTGATCCAATCGACTCCATTCCTGTCCCGCCATTCTGGGGCGCGCGAATCGTCGAACGCATCCCGACCAAGGCGGCGCTCGCTTACGTCAACGAAACGATGCTGTTCCAGGTGCAGTGGGGCTTCCGCAAGAAGGGGCGCTCGGCCGAGGATTGGAAGCGATTCGTCGATGCCGAGATTCGGCCGATCTATCGCGGACTGGTGGAGCGCTGCGAACGCGAGGAAATCCTCCAATGCCAGGCGGTGTACGGCTACTGGCCGTGCCATTCGGACGGCGACGAACTGATCATCTACAGCCCGCCGAGCGCAGCGTGGCAGCAGGAGCGCTACGAAGATTTTGTGAATAACAAGGGTGCGCCCCAGCTCGCGCGCATTCCGGCCGCTTCGGAAGTGCAGGAGATCGCCCGTTTTCGTTTCCCGCGCCAGGCGAAGAGTCCGCACTTGTGCTTGTCGGATTTCTGGCGCCCGGTCGACGCACCTGTGCCGGCTTCGTACACGCAACACGCGGCCAAAAACGTGGGGGTGTTGCCGACCTGCGACGTGGTCGCCTTCCACATCGTCACGGCCGGCCGGCGCGTCAGCGAAGTGGCGCGTGAGTGGTTCGCCCGCAACGACTATCAGCAGTACCTCTTCCTGCATGGACTGGGCGTGGAGACGGCCGAGGCGCTGGCTGAGTACATGCACAAGCAGATTCGCGTCGAGCTCGGCATCGCGGGAAGCGACGCGCGCGAGCTGCAGGCGCTCTTCAAGCAGGGTTATCAAGGCAGCCGTTACAGCTTCGGCTATCCCGCCTGCCCGCGGCTCGAAGATCAGACGACGCTGATGAAACTGCTCGCGCCCGAGCGGATCGGCATCACGCTCAGTGAAGAGTTTCAGCTTGAGCCGGAGCAGAGCACGAGCGCGATCATCGCACACCATCCGGCGGCGCGGTATTTCAATGTGAGGTGAGTCGCATAGGGCGGGCAAGCTGCTCGCTCCGCGCCGACTTCGCTGTCCCCGTCCGTCTGCGGAAAGGCAAACCGACACGATCAAAGGCGGACGTGCGTGTTACCTGACGTCATCTGGAGCGTAGCACTCGGGCTCTTTGGCCTAGTCTCGATGCTGGGCTCCTTTGCGTTTGGCTATTCGTTGGTTCGAGAGCGACCAGCCGCGCGCTGGATCAGGCTCGGGGCGTTTGCCTTGGGCATGCTCGTGGTTGCAGCCGGGACCATGCTGTTCGGAGCCGGACTGGCGAGCTGCCAATTTCTGAATCAATCCACCGTCTACTCCAAGGGTTGGTCCGGATTCCCTGGCGTCGCGATCGGACTGGTGCTGCTTCTCAGCGGCATCGCTCTATGCGGCATCGCGCTGTTCGCCGCCAGACGCCCCCGCGAGAATAGGGCTCCGAACTGCGCGAACTGTGGCTACGATCTCACAGGCACAATGATCGCTGGGATTGATCGCTGCCCCGAATGCGGCGCGACAATCAGCGTCGATAGGGAATAATTCATGAGCACACCTCAACACCCGGCGCGCTCGCGAGCCCGGGCGGCTGCCACGATGGGCCCTGGCTGTCCGACTGCGCGATCAAGGCCGCGCAAGGCCCTGGGATTCGTGGATCGCGTACTGGCCCACATATCTTCTCTCCTGGGTGCCGGAATGCATGGTCAGGCTTGTCGAGATTGAAGCCATCAACACCGATCCCGGTCGCCAGCCAGCAGTGGTGATGGATTGGCAAGCCCTCTGGCGACAACTTCGCGCACCAAACTCGGCTTGAATAAAAGTTATTCAGCAAGCGGAGCCGCCGCCCCCGACTACCGTCAGCGCCATGAACTTGGGCATGCTCTTGATTTTCTCTGTCGGAATGGCCGGCGACATGAGCGCGGCTTCGCCGGCGGCGCCCGCACCCGGCCTGATCTATCTTCCCCGGGATCAACGGCGGCGAACTTTCGATCGCATTCGCGCTCGCTGCGATTCGCGATAGCGATTCGCGCGAGATTCGGACGTTTCGCTGGCCGCACCCGTTCCATCCCTTGCGGAACCTGTCGGACCTCGACGGCAACTGCGCCGCGGCCGGGCGCGTCGCACGCGAGATTGCGACATTTCGCGCGCTTCATCCCACCGACACCATCGATCTGGTCGGGTACTCCGGTGGGGGAGGCATCGCGTTGCTCGCGGCGGAGCGTCTTCCGAACGAGGTGCGCGTCCGAAACCTCATCCTCGTGCAGGCGGCGATCGATCCGCGGCGCGATCTCGCTCCGTCCCTTCGCCACGTCGCCGGGCGGTTACACAATTTCTACTCCCCGCTCGACGCCGCGATCCTCGGCCTTGGAACACGCGTGTTCGGCAATATCGACGGCTCGCACGGTGACGCGGCCGGCCGCTGGGGGTTCGTCGGCGGTAACTCGGCCGACGGGCAAGTGTTGCAACATGGGTGGCGCCCGGAAATGGTGCTGTTCGGCCACTACGGCGGGCACTTTGGCATGCTCGGTTACGCTTGGAATCGCCGCTACGTCGCGCCCCTGCTGGGCGACGAAATCCGCGCCGGAAGTCGCTGACCCGCCGGCGACGGGAATATCCGCGCTCGCTTGTTTCCCGCCCTAGAGCGCCGCATAATCATGGGCTTCCGGGAAACGGGCGCCGCGCTTGCGTGCGCTGCGGCTCGCGGCGGCGTACCCAAGTGGCCTAAGGGGCGGGTTTGCAAAACCCGTATTTCATGGGTTCGAATCCCATCGCCGCCTGTGCGCGACATATCCGACCGGCCGAAATTTGAGCCATTTCCGGCCGCAGAGCGCGCGTTAAATCGCTGCGCCGCTTGCCACTTCACGCGGCCGGCGCGAGCGGAGGAGTTGGGTGCCGTATGGTTCGCCCAGAATTCAGGAAGCACGCGTTTACGCTGATCGAATTGCTCGTCGTGGTCGGCATTATCGCCATCCTGCTGGCAATCCTCCTGCCGGCGCTCTCGGGTGCCCGTGAGCAGGGACTGCGAACGCGCTGCGCGACCAATCATCGGCAGCTCATCACCGGCGTCATCATGTATACCCAGGAAAACCGCGAGTCGATGCCGATGCCGAACTGGGCTTGGCCCGACGCGAACAAGGAGCCGACCGGCTGGCTCTACGACCCGCCGTTTCCCTATCCAGCGACAGCGGACTACGTCGAGACGGGGACGCTGTGGAAATACATGCTGCGCGCGGATCTGTATCGCTGCCCATCGCATTTCAAGCCGTTTATCGGCGTCACCAACGCGCAGCAAAAGACGGTGCAGATGACCAGCTATCTGATGAACGGCGCCGTCGTCGGATTCAATGTGAACACGCCCGCTTTCCGCATCACGCGCTTCCGGCCGAATTCGCTGATCTTCTGGGAGGCGGAAGAGCCGACGTGGAATGACGGATCCAGCTTTCCGACCGAAGGCCTGACGACGCGGCACGGCAGTGGAGCGACGGTTTCTTACGTCGACGGTCACGAGCGCTGGATCACGCAGGCGTACTATCAGGACCAGCTCAATCGCACAATTCCGAGCGATTTGTGGTGTGCTCCCGACACCGAGGATGGTCGCTAAGCAGCGTCAGCGCGTTCCCGGGCCGACTCCCGTGAAATCTCCAGTTCCTTCGTTACTCCGGTCGTGAAACAAATACGGGCCGGGCGGAAGACCGCCCGGCCCGCATCATCATTGCCTCCGCAATCACATTCGGGCTAGTTACACGGATGCCCGTACGCGGACAGCAGGACGCCCAGATCGCTCAGGTCGACATCGCCATCCATGTCGAGGTCGCCCGCGCAGTTCGGGCTGTTCGTGCAGCCGAAGTTGGCGAGCACGATGCCCAAATCGCTGAGGTCCACATCGCCGTCGAGGTCGACGTCGCCCGGACACGTGATTGGCTTGCTGCAATCCGGAATCGTGAAGCAGATCACCTCCGAGCAGCACTCGATGAGCGACAACTCGTGGATCGTCACGCGCACGCAGATTTCCTCGCCCGGCATCGCACCCGTCACCGTGATCGGACCGACTGTGCCGGTCGTGAACGGGGCGGTGGAGATGTCGATGTAGCCCGGCGTGATCGTGATGCCGCTGCCCGGCGGTTCCGGCAGCAGGAACATGTGCTCGGCGGTGTAGGTCGTCAGCGGCGTGTACATGAACGTGAATGTCGGCGTGCCGTTGACACACTCCGTCGTCAGCGTGCCGAATTGCAGACAGTCGCAATCCGGTAGCGGAACGCAGTGATCGATCGAGCAGCACTCATTCACGAAACGGTCCGCCAGCAGAACGTGGAAGCAGAATTCATCCGTCGCTGCGTCGGGACAGATCTTCACGGTCACGGTCGTCGTGCCGCCCGCGCCGCTCAGCGGCGGATTCAGATAGATCACGTTCGGCGCCACTTCCGTCGATGGGATCAGGATGAAGCTGGCGTCGATGCCCGAGTTGTTCGTCACCGTAAACGTATAGTCGTAGCAGCCGGTTGTGCCGACCTGGCCCGTGCCGTCCGAACCGATTTCGCACGAGATGTGCTCATCCACGACTTCCATGCACTCGCAGGGCGGATTGTAGATCGAGATGTCGCCGATGGTGGTCTTGTCGTCGGAGCCGCCCAACGCATCCAGATCGATGATGTAGCTCGCAGAAGCCGACGTCGCGAAAGTGTTTCCGCCGGCCGGGATCCACTGCAACCCGTAGAGCACTTCATTCGAGAACTTCAGCGCATCGCCGGTGTTCCACTCGTTCTCGTCGCAGTCATAGTCTGCCCCGCCGGCCGAGTTCGTGTGCGGATTGATCTCGCCGTTGAAGAAGAGGTTGCCGGAGGGCACCCAATTCGGGCCGGACTGCACGTATTCCAAGAGCCGCGCGGCGTGTGCATCCCCACCGTATATGCCGTAGTTTGCGTACTTCGTTCGCTCCGCCAGCAGCATCTTGCCCTTGCTCGAAAAGGCGATACTGGACGTCGGATTCGAGAAGTTCGTCGCATTCCAATCCGGCACGGCGAACTCGCGCTGGGCGGTCGTCGCGTCCGGCATGCCGAGCCCATCGAGCCCGACCGACCAGATTTCGTTGCTTTCGGTCGCCGAAGGCGCGCCGGAACTTTCGTTCCATACCGAGTAGTAGAGGCGGTTCTGGTAGACCTGCACGCCCCAGATTCGGCGGCCAAGCTGCGTGAAATCCTGAATAGGATCGTCCGCGATGGATGAGAGCGCCTCGTTCGGCCGCCCCTGCGTCCCGTGGTCATAGGCCGGAAGCGCATCGCGCAGCACGCAGCCGGGATTCCCGGCCGAAACCACGTAGATTAGGCCGTCATCCATGTTCGAGATGAACAGATTGTTGAACTGCGCCTCGTAGCAGATATTTCCCAGCGCCGGCCCCGCATTGTTCACATACGCGTAGTTGCAGATCGCGCCGGTGACGCCGTCGATGCGATAGACCGCGCCCGGTCCACCCGGCCCCATCGGAACCTGGCTCAGCGGGCCATACGTGCTCGTCGCCGTGACAAACATATTTGGCGGCGTAGCCCCGTCGAGCGTGATGCCGAACACGGGACCAAGATTCTTCTGATTCCAAACATCGGCCGCGTTGTTGGTCGGATTCGGCATCTCGTTGTGGTAGCGCGGCGCGCACCAGTTCGTGCCCAGCACGGGAATTGGAACCGGCGGAATGTACGTCAGCACCGGCGGCACGCGCACGTCAAAAACCGCCAGCGTAAACCCGTTCTGATCGATACCTGAGTTGGGGTCGCCGTTGAGGAAGCCAGCCGAACAGGTTACACCCGCTTCGCCGAACTCCATCGGGAACTTGGCAACGTTCGTACCGGCGGGACAGAGCACCTGGCCGAGCGCGGTCACCGGAAGCAAGCCGAGGGCGCCACTAACGGCTGCGCGGGCCGCCAGGCGCCTGACTGTCATCTGTTGCGACATGTTCACAGACATCTCCTGCAATGGGAGGGAGCTCGGCCACCCGCGGCTCCGGGGACCGCGCGCAACAAGCGCGCAGTGACAGCCGTCGCGGCCTTAATCGTTTCTTCACAATTTCGCCGGGTGCGTCGAGCCGCTCCCTTTCGGCCGAACGCGAGACCTGCTGGATGTCAGGGTAGTTAGTCAGCGGCCAAAACTCCATAGCTCGTAGGCCGATAATGGCGAAAGATTCACATAATCGTTCGCTCAGAATCGAACGCGGGCGGTCGGCAACTGTTTTGACCCCAAGGAATGCGCCGCATAGGCTTTTCGGCTCATCGGGCGAATCCGCCGCTCCGCGCGGCCGCGACGGACCCCGGGGCCAAGCACGGACGGACGGGCGTGTACGCGAAACCAGTTGCGAGGTCCTTGGGATCGGCGAATCGCGATGCGCGGCCGGTCAGCGAACCGAAGTTGGCGATGATCGGCGGCTTCGTCGATTTCATCATCCTGCTGCTGGTGCTGCGCAGTTACTTTCTGCCGCTGTTCATCATCCCGACCGGTTCGATGGCCGAAACGCTCTGCGGCGAATATTCACCCAACGTCTGCCCGAACTGCGGGAAAGAGTATCAGGCCGGGTTTCACACTCCGCAGGGTCCTCCGCTCGTGCAGTGTCCGAACTGCCGGTGGCTTCAGGAGACGGCCCCCGGAAAGACGCAGCGCGCCGAGCTTCATTCCCGCGCCGGCGACCGCATCGCCGTGCATGGCTGGACCTACGACGTCGGCGGCATGTTCGGCCCGCAGCGCTGGGACGTTGTCGTCTTCAAGAACCCGAACAATCCCGACGAGAACTACATCAAGCGTTTGCTGGGCCTGCCGGGCGAGACGCTCGAAATCATCGATGGCGATCTCTTTGTGACGCCCAAGGGCGCGCCGGAAGCGCATGTTGCCCGCAAGACGCGCGCGGCACAGGAATCGCTCTGGTTCCCGTATTACGACCACGACTACATTCCCGCCCACGCCTCGCCGACGTACGCGATCGCCCGTCCGGCGCCATCAGCCGCGCTGGGCAGCGCCGGCCGGGACGAAGGCGTGGAAGAATCTGAATCAACGCACGATCGTTTTTGATGGCGCGGGCGCGGCACGCGAAGAAATCCGATTTGTCACCGGCGCGCCGGATCAACCGCCGATGATCGATGACCTGTACGCCTACAACGGCGCATTTCCGCCTGAGCTTTGCTCGCGCGTTTCTGATGTGCGCGTCGGCGCGGACGCCACGGTCGGGGCAGGCGCGGGTCCGATCGAACTCTCCGTGAGCAAGGACGATTCCCGGTTCGTCGCGAGCTTCTTCGCCGACGGCCGGATCATGCTGGAGCGGGCGGCCCGCGATGGATCGAATCGCGAAAAATGGGCCGAGACGAAACTCGACGCGCCGCTGCGCAGCGCCCGGCTGGCCATCGGACACGCTGACTACCAAGTGGTCGTAGAAGTGGATAACCGCGTCGTCCTCGTTTCGCCGCCTGACAAGTACACCATCTCGGCCGACGAAGCGCGCCGCCTCGCGACGGCCGGCCGCGCTCCAGCCGAGATCTCGATCGCCGCGTCGGACTTGCGCGCCGCGTTCTCCCATGTGCGCGTGGATCGGGACATCTACTACACACAGGCTCAAACGCCGTCGCATCAGCCGGGACACGCCACCATGGGCCACCCGCTGAAGCTGCGCGACGACGCCTATTTCGTTTGCGGCGACAACAGCCCGAACAGCCTCGACGGCCGTTGTTGGGAAGAGGGCATGCTGGGCGGGCACCTGCGTGAGAAATACCAGAAGGGCGAATACGACCTGGGCACCGTGCCGGCCAACCAACTGCTGGGCCGCGCATTCCTCGTGTATTGGCCGGGATTCATGCCGCTCCTGCCGAATTCGCAGGGCGTGGTCCCCGACGCGGGCCGTGTGCGATGGATCCACTGACGCCGGTGACGGCTCCGCCTCCCTTGTCGGAAGCCGCCGTCGCGGAAGCATCGGCAGCGCAGGAAGCGACCGAATCACAGCCGCACCTGCCGCTGCATCAGCATGTCATCGAGTCCGTGCAGACCGTGCTCACGGCCATGATCCTGGCGTTCGTCTTCCGCGCGTTCTTCATCGAGCCCTTCATCATTCCGACCGGCTCGATGGCCGAGGGGCTTTGCGGCGCGCACCGGGATTACGTTTGCCCAGCGTGCGGCTGGGAGTACGCCGTCGGCGATGTGCCATCCGGCGGCCCGCCCACCGAGCCGCCGACATGTCCCAATTGCCACCGCCGCGCCGATCCCGAAAAAGAAGCCGGAATTCCAAAGGCCGGGGATCGCATCCTCGTTCACAAATGGCCGTTCGAGCTGAGCAGTTGGCTGGGGCCGCATCGCTGGGACGTGATCGTTTTTCGCGACCCGGCCAACCCGGAAGAGAACTACATCAAGCGGCTGGTCGGGCTGCCGGGGGAATCGGTCGAAATCGTCGACGGCGACGTCTATATCAACGGCGAGATTGCACGCAAGCCCGCGGCCGCACAGAACGCCCTTTGGTTTGTCGTCTACGACCAGAACCACGCGCGCTCCACACTCGCCGACGACGCTCCGACTCCCTGGATCGCGGCGGATGAGTCGCCGCCGTCGCTGGGCTGGTCCGATCTGGATGAGCGCGTAGTTAAGTATCACGGCCCCGACGACGCACCGCGGTCCATCCGCTTCGATCCGATTCATTCGCGCTATTACTTGCGCGATGTGTACGGCTACAACGTGAACGCCCCTGATACGCTCGTCGGCGATGTGCGCCTTTCCGCCGAAATTCACTGGGACTCCGGCGAGGGCGAACTCGCGTGGGAATTGGTGCGCGGCGACGATGTGTTTACCCTGCGGCTCGCTGCGGACGGCGCAGTCACGGTCACGCGAATCGCCGGAGGAGACGACCACCCCTCGCCGCGCTTCTCACTCGTCGGCCGTCTCCCGTATTCGCTTCAAGGGCGCACCACGGCCGTGCGATTCGCACACGTGGACTATCGCGTCTGGGTGGAAATTGACGGCCAGATCCTCTTGTCGACGACACCCGGGCAATATGAGCCGGATCTGCAAGCGCTACGACACATGACGCGCAGCGCTCCGGTCGGGCTGCGCGTGACGGCGCGGAAATTTGACGGCGAACTGCGGGACCTGAGGATCGATCGGGACGTGCATTACACGCGAACGAGCGTATCCTCCCAGCGGGCGGCGGCCGGCGAGCCGTTCCAGTTGGGGCCGGACTCGTTCTTCGTTTTGGGCGACAACAGCCCCAACAGTCACGATGGCCGAGAGTGGTACAAACTGGACACACATTTGATGGCGGAAGAGGCTGCCGGGCGCTATCAGCGCGGGACGGTCAGGCGCGACCAGATTGTCGGGCAGGCGTTCTTCGTTTATCTTCCGGGGTTGATGCCCAGCGAGGCGGCAAGCGGGCTGCACATTCCGGATCTCGGTAGGCTGCGGTTCATTCGCTGAGAGCGCGCTTGTCCACAAAAATCTACCGAGAATCCAGATTCACGTTATCACGCTTTCAGAAGCAGAAGGCGCGATTCGGAGCAAGCGGGAACGAGATCGCTGAGGTTGCAACACATTGCGTCCAAAGGTGTTATGAAAATGCGCTTGCCGCGTTAGGGCGCCATGAAGGATTCGTAAAGGCTGTCGTGGGTGGGGAATTTCGCCAACATCAACAAGTTATCCACAATGCTGCTTGAAGCCAAAGACCTCGTGAAAAAGTACGGCGACCGAACGGTCGTCGACCGGGTTTCATTCGAAATCCACGAGGGCGAAATCATCGGCTTGCTCGGCCCCAACGGGGCGGGCAAGACGACCAGCTTCCGCATCACGGTCGGGATGATCACGCCCGAGGGCGGGCGCGTCCGTTTTCTGGGGCGCGACATCACGTCCATGCCCATGTACAAGCGCGCTCGGTGCGGCATCGGCTATCTTTCGCAGGAACCCAGCATTTTCCGCCGCCTCACCGTCGAACAGAACCTGATGGCCGTCGCCGAGACTCTCAAGCTCAGCTCTGCGCAGCGCGCGGCGCGCATCGACGAGTTGCTGACGCAATTCGGGCTGCAGGTCGTGCGAAAAAGCATGGCCAGCCTTGTTTCCGGCGGCGAGCGGCGCAAGCTCGAGATCGCACGCGCCCTGGTAACCAATCCACGCCTGATCCTGCTCGACGAGCCCTTCAGCGGCGTCGATCCGAAGGCGGTCGAGGACCTCCGCCACGAGATTCAACGGCTCCGCACGGTGGGCATCACGATTCTCCTCACCGACCACAATGTGCACGAGACGCTGAAAGTCACTGATCGCAGCTATGTGATTCACGAAGGGCACGTCATCTGCTCCGGCACGCCGCACGAAATCATCAATGATCCGCGCGTGCGCGAGACCTATCTCGGCAATACCTTCCGCGGCGACGAGTTCGCGGGCGCCGCATCTTCCACGGCCGACAAGTAGCCCATGTCCGCGCCGCGCGTGGAGCGAGCCGCCGGCGGCGTTGAAATCAGCGTCGGTGCCGGCTTTATCGAACTCGCACTCGTCGTCGTACCCGGCGCGTCGCGGACGCGCGTCATCGGGGCGCACGGGACCGCGCTGCGCGTCGCCGTGAGCGCCGCCCCCGAGCGTGGCAAGGCGAATGACGCCGTCTGTGAATTACTGGCCCAATTCCTGGGCGTCCGTTCCGCGGATGTCGATATCGTCTCCGGCCACTCCGGCCGGTCGAAACGCGCCCGCGTTTCCGGACTGACGGCGTCCGCGGCGATCGCGCGACTGGACCAGGCCGGCCGGTAACGCCTCGCCGGAACATCTCGCAGGAACAATCCGCCCAACGATTAGAGGCTGAGCGAAGTGACGCGACTTTTCTTCCGGGCGCAATTCCCGCCGTACACCGCGCGGGCCGATGACGCCGTTCGTGTGCGCGGAAACTGACCGGGAACAACGCGAGGATGAATCATGTATTTCGCAACGCGGGTCGCACTGATCGGACTGCCGCTCTGGGGCCTATATGCCGCCACCGTGCGCGCGGACGAGCTTTCGCCGAATGACGCCCTGGCGCGTCTAACTGAGGGCAATGCTCGTTTTGTGGACGGCCGCATGACGTTTCCCAACTCCGACGAGCAGCGGCGGGAAGAAACGCTGAAGGCGCAGCATCCCTTTGCGGTAGTTCTCACCTGTTCGGACTCGCGCGTCCCCGTCGAGTACGTTTTTGATCAGGGCATCGGCGATGTGTTCACGATCCGCGTGGCCGGCAACGTGTCCGATACCGACGAGATTGGCACGATCGAGTACGGCGTCGAGCATCTCGAAGCGCCGCTGCTGGTCGTCATGGGCCATAGCTCCTGCGGCGCGGTAACCGCGGTCGTAAAGGGCACCAAGCTCGGCGGCGAGCTGCCGGGACTGGTCGACAACATTCGTCCGGCCGTGCGCGCCGTGCGGCAGCGCACGCCGCGCCCCACCGGCGATGCACTCATCGCCGAAGCGATTAAGGCCAATGTCTTTCAGAGCATGAGCGACCTGTTCCACAACAGCGAGATCGTGCGCGAGCGCGTGCAGCACGATCAGCTTAAAGTCGTCGGCGCGATCTACGATCTCTCCAGCGGCAAAGTCGAGTGGCTCGGCACGCATCCGGAGCAGAAAGCGCTGCTGAAGCCCGGGAAGGACGAGAGCAAGCCCGCAGCTGCCGCGACTCCCGTCAAGCCGATGAGCACGAGCGACGAAAAGCCGGCCGCGAATATGCGCGAAGAGAAGCCGGGCGGCGCGCCCAAGCCCAAGTCGTCGACCGGCCAAGGACACGGCGGCACGATGAACGATGACAGCTCAAGCGAGCACGGGCCCTTCATGAGCGATCCGACGGCAATGGACGAGCACGCCCAGCCCGCCAACGACGAGCCAAAGACCGCGGGCGGTCATGCCAAGAGCAGCGACGACAAGTCGAAGATGGAGCCGGCAGCCGAGAAACACAGCAAGATGGACGACGATGCGAAGACCGGGGAAATGAAGAAGCCCGCCAAGTCGATGGAAAAACACGACGGGCCGGCGCATGACTCAAACAACAAGCCGGCTGCCGCGAAGAAGTCGACCGGCGCCGACGAGGACAACAATGGCCCGACGGCCGGCGAAGCGTTTGCCCGCCTGAAGGACGGCAACATCCGCTATTCGACCGGAGCGCCGCAGCACCCGCACCTCAACGACGCGCGGCGAAATGAAACCAGCAGCGGCCAGAAGCCGTTCGCGACGGTCCTTTGCTGCAGCGATTCGCGCGTTCCGCCCGAGATCGTCTTCGATCAGGGCATCGGCGATCTGTTCATCGTGCGCGTCGCGGGTAACGTGGCGGACGGCGACGAAATCGGCTCCGCCGAATACGCCGTCGGCCATTTGAATACCCCGGTGCTGCTCGTCCTCGGACATCGCTCCTGCGGGGCGGTGACGGCCGTGGTGAAGAACGCAACCGTCCACGGCAGCATTCCGAAGCTGGTCGACAACATCGGTCCGGCTGTTCAGCAGGTGAAGTGGACGAACGGCAACCTGGCCGGGCCCGATCTTATCGCGGCCGCGATCAAGTCCAATGTCTGGCGCAGCGTGGAAGACATCCTGCGCCGCAGCCCTGAAGTGCGCGAGCGCGTGGAAGCCGGAAAGCTGCTGATCGTGGGCGGCGTCTACGATCTCGAATCGGGTCGAGTCGAGTGGCTCGGCACGCACCCGGAAGAGAAGATGATCGTTGGGGACGAACAGAATCGGTCGGGCGAGCCGAAAAAATAAGAGGGCCACGCCGAGCAAGTGCAGTTCCCAGAGCGGCATCGGTGGGAAACCTGCCGATACTGCTTCTCAAATTTGCGCGTTGCGGCCCTCTAGTAGCCGAGTTTGCTTTCGCGACATGCACCCGCCAATGTCGCGCGAACGCAATTCGCGCGATCTAGAAAACTGCACCGGAAATTCCGACGAATTTCCCCTCCGGGGGGGGGTTGTCGTATATAGTATCTGATAGCCTATCCTGTTCTGCTCGTTGCGCCGTTCCTGGAGCGTTTGGGAATCTGCCATGAAATGGCAGCTAATCCTGCCCTTCCTAGCTTCGGTTGCCACGCGGTCGCTGGTCCCGGGGACGGAAGCGAAAACCATTGAGTATCTTCGTGCGTTCTTTCAGATTCCGTCGGAAGATGCCGCAATCCTGGCTGCGGCGAGCCTTCAAATAGAAGCCTTGGCCGCTGCATTCCTGCTATGGCCGCGCACGTTCTGGCTTGGATGTATCATCGTGACAGGCTTGGCAACAGCCTACGCTATCATGCACGCATTCGCGCTGCTCGTGGGCGATGCAGCGCCATGTCCATGTGGGGGCTTGAACACTGCTGCTTCGCCCGTTATCGCTCATCTTCTGATGGGAGCTTTTTGCATAACAATGACAGTAATTGCGACGCGGCTCGCGCTCGCGCCGCCGAGGAAAAATCGATTTCAAGGAGAACCTCCGTGCGTTTCGTGACTCAAATTCTCGCGACAGGTTTATTGGTTGGTGCCGCTTTTTCTTCAATCATCGCAGATCATGACTGCAAAAAGAATAAGATCTGTTCAACGTCGAGCAAAGTATGTACGGGCGGCGGAATCTGCACCTATTGCTCTGGCGTTTGCGTGTACGACGTCTGCCCGTCGTCCTGCTAAATATGGAGCATGTCGATGTTTACTACTCTGACAGCCTTTGTCATCGGCACTTCGGGAATCAATCCCTCCGCGATGGCCCAAATCTTCTCACACCGCCTCGCCGTTCTCGATCGCCTTGTTATCCAAGTTGAAATGCACGCCTACATCGCCCCATTAGACGCCAGTCCGCTGGATCTGTCGAGCTGGGGCGAGGCCTTTGATCCCGGGGAAGGTACTGTCGGGCAACTCGAGATTGTCAGACCTTGCGCGCGGCTCGACGTGTTCGCTGCGGGAGGCACTGATCCCGCCGTATTTGCGTTTCGCCCATCTGGCGTTATCCTGCAGGCGCGCGGTCGAGGCAGCACCGGCAAGTCAGTTTATGTATCGTTCGAAAATCCGCCGGAATACGATAGCTTACCTAGCACTCCCCTGTTTCAAGTCTTTGATATTCAGGTTCATGAGAGCTATGCGGCGGGGCTCAATATCGAGCGCCTCCTCCGCGACCCATCATGCAGATTGAGTGGTGTGAACGAGAACCTAAACACCTACACCGCAGACCTGCGTTTGGAGAAAGATTACGGTACGTGGCTTGAACAATACGAGTTCGACTTGAGCGACAATGGCACGCCTCAACGATTTCATATGACGCGCCGAGCGGAGGACGGATCCTTCACGTTTGACCGAGAGATGACGACGGTCGCCACGCTAGAGTTGGGCGGCGCCGAGTTGATCAGCGACGCCGTGTTCTTTACGACGAATTCGGTTGTCGATCACTATGGAGTCCATCGAGTGACTGTGTGTGCCGCAAGCGTCAATCCGGCGCTGACGAAAGATGATGTCTCGCTTGTTCCGCCCAAGGTCGACTCTGTGATCTGGACGCGAGGAGCTGATTTCTCGGAGTCCAAGGTGGAGTATGGCCCGGACGGAAAACCCATCGCTTCCGCGCGACCGTCCTCGGACTCGCGCCGAATGGCGGCGCCCATTGCGGCCCTTGGCGGCGCCGTGGCCGCTCTCGGGTTGGGATTAGCCACTTGGAGAACGCGGCGCGGGAGAGCGACCACAATGCGAGACGATGGCGTGCGCTAAGATCGCATCGGACGTCACTTGGATTGTCAGTTCGCGGGATCTGCCGTAGTTTTCTCGTCGTGCCAGCCACGCCGCGCAACTGCTGGATCGAAAGCCGCGCCCTGCTGGATAATGGTCAGCGCGAATTCCTCATCTTGCGCCGCGGACCGATGGATGAGGCGCTCTGGGATTTTCCGGGCGGAAAGCTGGAGGGCCGCGAATCCCCCGAAGCCGGGCTCAGGCGCGTGCTGCGCGACGAGCTGCAGATCGAGGTCACTCTTAACGTGGGCCAGCCGCCATTCGTGCACAACTATGGCGACCGCTCAATCACGTATCGCTACTACATGTGCGCCGTCGCACGTGGTGCGCCGCGGACGGCGCCGAGTACCGAATTGCGCTGGATTCCGCTCGGCCAGCTTTGCGAATACGTGTTCGACCCGGCCGCACAGCAGGTGGTACAGTGGCTGCTGCAAAACCGCATGAGCGAATAGCGCCGGCATCGTTCCAAACATCCTGAAATCCTTGAAAACCGGCAGTGGGTCGGTTTGAACCGAGCCGCGACCGTGTGGGAGCGGGGATCGGAGAACCCTCGCGGGCTAGCTGAAAATTGCTCTCCGTTTCTTCCTTTCTGACGGGCACGGCTCGGACAAGCGCAAACTGACCCACGATCGGAAAAACGCCCCCACGCGTCCGGCGGGGGAAACGCGGATACACTGCGGGATTGGAGATTCCGCGTCGGCCGGTGAGTGCGCGCGACGCGAAACAGACCGGGCAAGCTCGGGCGAGCAAGAGTCACACATGCGACGGTACAGCGAATCCGAAATCCTCCAGATGTACGACGAGTTGAGCATCCACGAACTCGGCGCGCTGGCGTTCGAGCGGCTGCAGCAGATGCACCCAGAGCCCTTTCGCACCTACGTCGTCGACCGCAACATCAACTACAGCAACGTCTGCACCGCCAAGTGCATCTTCTGCAACTTTAAGGCCGATCCGGGCGACAAAGACGCCTACATCTTGAGCTTCGAGCAGATCGGCAAAAAGATCGAGGAATTGATCGACATCGGCGGCACGCAGATTCTCATGCAGGGCGGCCTCGTGCCGGACGCCGATGAGCCGCATGGCCACGGCCTGCCGTTTGAGTGGTATCTCGATCTACTGCGCTTCATTCGCAAGAACTACCCGTCGATCCACATCCACGCGTTCAGTCCGCCGGAGATCTGGGCGATGCACCAGGTCTTCCGCATGCCGCTGCGCGAGGTGCTGCTCCGCCTGCGCGATGCGGGACTCGCCACCATTCCCGGCGGAGGCGGCGAAATCCTCGTCGATCGCGTGCGAACGAAAATCGCGCAGGGAAAGACGCTCGCGCACGAGTGGATGGCCGTCATGCGCGAGGCCCACCAGATCGGCATGAAGACCAGCGCCACGATGGTCATCGGCCATATCGAGACGCTCGAAGATCGCATCGCACACATGCGTCTGATTCGCGACCTTCAGGACGAAACCGGCGGCTTCACGGCCTTTATCCACTGGACCTTCCAGCCCGAAGGCACGCCGCTGGGACGCTGGAAGCGCCTGCCGGAAGGCGACAACGGCCGCCGCCCGCGTCCCGACGGTCAGCATCTGCTGCTCGCCGACGCCCACGAATATCTGGTTTGGCTCGCGCTGGTTCGGCTCTATTTCGACAACGTGCCGAACATTCAATCGAGCTGGGTGACCATGGGGCCGAAGGTCGGGCAGCTTGCGCTCTTCTATGGCGCAAACGACATGGGCAGCGTGATGATGGAAGAAAACGTCGTCAGCCAGGCCGGCGCGTCATTCCGCCTCAGCGAGGACGAGATTCGCCGGCTCATCACGGACGCCGGATGGACACCGCAGCAGCGCGACCAGTATTACCGTCTGATCGACACATCCGCCCAACGCCGTGCTCGCCTTCAAACGGCGCCGGTCTCACATGTCGCGCCGCATCAGCCGGCAGCCGTCGTCCCCCTGACCGTCAGCGGGACCGAGTGAGGCGTGTTCATTCCTTGGAAGTAGGTCCGAGAACTCTTGGCGCCTGAAATCTTTGTTTGGAACTGCCTAGATATTCAGCTATATTCGCCGTTGCGGGCGTGGGAAGCACCCGCGTATTCGTCCTATCCACACTTGGGGGCAAGATGAGAAGGGTCATTTCGTTAGCCGCATTCTCGCTGATTTCGTTCACACCGATCGTTGTTGCCGGCGGAAAGTCGCAGAGCAACGAGCTGTCGGGCACGGCTGTAAGTCGGGAACCCGAAGTCACCTACATGTCGGTGAGCAATTCCGCGCAGCCCGAATGGCAGCTCCTGCCATCGGCCGCACAGTCGCTGCTATCGTCGATTCCCGGGACGCACGCACAGCTCGTCGACGGGCGCGTACGCATCCTGTACGGCATGCCGATGGGCTCCGCGGACAGCGCGGAAGAGGCCGCCGGCAATTGGCTGGCGCAGCATGCTCAGGCGTTCGGCGCGGGCGAAATTGAACTGCGCGAGCGCTTCAACGCGATCGCCGGCAATGGAAAGTTCACCGTCTTCGGATACGACCAGTACATCGACGGCCTGCCGGTGGAATACGGCGTGGCCCGCGTGCTCGTGAACAACGACCTGGGCAACCAGGTGGTATATGCGGCCGCAACTCTGGCGCAGGTTCCCGCTGAAATTCAGCCGGCGGCGATCTCAGCCGAATCGGCGGTCGACATCGCCCGCACGCAGCGCCCCGACCTGCCGACCTGGTCGGCCGCGAGCGGCGCCTGGTACTTCGGCGACGGAGCGTGGACGACGGCATACCGTGTCTGGAAGGTCGTCGGCGAGCAGCCTGATCTGACCCGCCGCGAGAAGTACACTTTTTTTGTGGATGCCGTGAACGGCAGCGTCATTCACACTCGTGATGACGTGTTGCATGCGAACGTGATCGGCAACGTGCAGGCGAATGCCTCCCCGGGCACTCTGCCTGATATCGCCAGCAATCCGCCCACCCTCCTGCCCGTGACCGACCTGTCAGTTGCGGTGACCGGCGGCAGCTCGGCTTACAGCGATCGCACGGGCGCGTTCAACATCACGAACGCGGGCACGACGAATGTGACCGTGACGACCAACGCCAGCTCCGGCCACTGGGTGAACGTAAACAACAATTCCACGGGTGGCGAGATTTCCGCCAGCGGCACGTTCACGCCCGGCGTTTCGGGCACGCTGACATTGAATCCCGCCATCGGAAAATCTGACGGCCCAGGCCAACGGACTGATCCAGACCGCCGTCGTCCACAACTATGTCAAGGACCGCACGACGTGGACCGGCATGGATTTCGTCATGACCTGCAACGTCAACATCGCGTCGACTTGCAACGCGTTCTATGACGGCACGATCAACTTCTACTTATCCGGCGGCGGATGCGTGAACACCGCCTACGCGTCGGTCGTCCACCATGAATATGGCCACGGCATTGTGAATAACCTTGGCCTGCCGCAAGGCGGCTTCGGCGAAGGCTATGGCGATGTCACCGGCATGCTGATCAATGACAGCCCGATCGTCGGGCCGAACTTCTTCACGAGCGGCGGCAACATTCGCAATCCGAATACCTCGAATCGCCAATACCCCTGCAGCGGAGAAGTACACTTCTGCGGCGAGCTGCTGGGCGGCGTCTGGTGGGATATCCGCGAACAGATGGGAATCAAATACGGAGCCGGCGCGCTGGAACTGACGCGCCAACTGGAAATTGACTGGTCGCTCATTACGACCGGCGGCACGGGAGCCGATTCCAGCAACTCCGCCCATCCCGGCACGGCCATCGAAGTCCTCACGGTGAACGATGACGATGGCAACCTGAACAACGGCACTCCGGACTACACAGAGATCTGCAGCGGCTTCTCGCAGCACAGCATCTCGTGCCCGCCAATTTCGCCGCTGACGTTTACCTACCCGGAAGGCCTGCCGACCATCCTCGTGCCGAATGCGCCGAATTCGTTCCGCGTGCTCGTCACGACGAATACGGGCGTGACTCCGACGCCCGGAACCGGGACGCTCAGCTACTCAATCGACGGCAACCCGGCCTACACGACCGTTCCCATGGCGGTGTTGGGTACCAATGACTATCGCGCGACGATTCCGGCCCTGCCGTGCGGGTCGCACGTTCGTTTCTATGTTTCCTCGGGCTCGAGCGCAGGCTCGGTCAGTGATCCGTTGAACGCCCCCACCAGTGGGGTCAACATGGCTGACTCGAGCGGCGGCCTGCTCGTTCCGTTCGAGGACGACTTCGAAACAAACAAGGGCTGGACCGTCGGCGGAAGCGGCGATACCGCGACGACGGGCATCTGGACGCGCGTTGATCCGGTCGGCACCGCCGCCCAGCCGGAAGACGATGTCGATGCGAACGGCACGCTCTGCTTCGTGACCGGTCAGGGAGCGGTCGGCGGCGGCCTCGGCGACAACGACGTGGACGGCGGCAAGACCACGCTCACGTCGCCGGTCATCGATCTGAGCGCCGCAATCGCGCCGCGCGTCGGCTACTGGCGCTGGTATTCGAACGACAAGGGCGCAGCGCCGAACGCCGATACCTTCCGGGTTGAGATCACCAACAACGGGACGACGTGGGTCAACGCCGAGACAGTCGGTCCGACCGGTGCGGAAACGAGTGGCGGCTGGATTTACCACGAGTTCGCCGTGAGCACGTTTGTCACGCCGACGGCCACCGTGCGGGTGCGCTTTATCGCTGAGGACGCCGGCAGCGGCTCGATCGTTGAAGCCGGAGTCGACGACTTCAAGGTGACCGCCTCGGATTGCGCCGTCGCCTGCACCGGCGACCTCGACGGCGATCACGGCCGCGGTCTGGCGGACCTGGGTATCGTGCTGGCCAATTTCGGCCTGCCGAACCGGACGCCGCAGCAGGGCGACTTTGACGGCGACACGGACGTCGACCTCACCGACCTGGGCGTCATGCTCTCGGTTTACGGCATCCCGTGTCCGTAAGAGCAGCGACCGGAATCTAGCAATCCGGTCCGGATGAGCACGAACCGGCGGCGGCAGCGCACGACGCTCCGCCGCCGGTACCTTTTTTCTCGATTGCTCGACATCGAATTCTTCACGGCCCGGGCGATAACATCTCGCCCGTCTTCGCATAGTCCTCCCATCAGACTCACGGCACATTCGAGCCGCGCTTCTTTTCGGCCGCGACGCGCGAAATGTGCGAAAATCCAGACCGATGCGCAAATCCCCGAAATGACCGTTGCGTCGTGTCGCAACGGCGCGGGGAGAACTATGTGCATCGCCCTCAACTCGTATCGTGGCGCACCGGATCCCTGACTCTCATCGCTATCGCTCTCCTCCACGGGCTCGCAGCCCCAGCGACAGCGCAAACCCCCGTCGTGAGGACGATCGAATCCGGAAATGACGACGAGGGGAGCTCGATCACGGTTCTGAACGGCCAGTTGGCCGTCAGCTTTGTGGACAACAACACCGGCGACATGAAGCTCTGGTACGACAACGGCGCGGGCGGCGGAACGGCCGGCGACGCCATCGTGAACGGCAGCGAGATTCGCGTCATCGATTCGACCACGACCGTCGGTCTCGGAGCGACGCGCGGCACGGATATCACCGTTTCCAACGGACATCTCGCTGTGGCTTACTACGACGGCATCGCTGGATATCTCCTGCTTTGGCTAGACGACACGATCGACGGTTCCGGCGGCGTCGGATACGAGCCTTCCATTACGGACATGAGTGGGCAGCTCGCGATCAGCTATGTCGACTACGGCAACGCGCAGCTCAAGCTCTGGTACGACGACGGTGCGAGTGGTGGAACGCCCGGAGACGGTATTGCGAATGGCGGCGAAATCCGCGTCACTGATCCCACGATGGGCGTCGGCTCGAGCTCGTCCATTACCAGTGCCGGTGGATATCTTGCCACTTCCTACTGGGACGCAACCAATGTCGATTTGCGCCTCTGGTGGGACGACGGACATGGCGGTGGAACGGCCGGCGATGGCCTCGCCAATGGCGGCGAAATCCGCGTGATCGATTCGGCCACGCAAACCGGAACGGACGGCGCGCTGACGGTCGTCGGGGGCATGCTCGCGGCCAGCTACTACGACTTTGACTGCGACTGTGTCATGCTTTGGTACGACGACGGGCGCGGCGGCGGAACGGCCGGCGACGGCATCGCCAACGGCTCAGAGATCCGCACGGTCGTCAGTTCGATTGCGGGCGGCGGACGGCACACGACCATTGCGTCGTCTTATGGACGCCTCGCAGTCGGCTTCTTCGGCGGCGACGCCGCCCTGCATCTTTGGTATGACGATGGACGCGGCGGCGGAACGGCCGGCGACGGCATCGCCAACGGCAGCGAAGACCAGGTGCTCGACGCGTCGCCCTACGCGGGCTTGTACGGCGGAATTGTCACGTACGGTACGACGATCGCGTACAGCTATTCCGAATTCAATAACTACAGCGTCAAACTCGCCCTGCTGACCAACGCCGTGCCCGGCGCGCCGAGCAGTCTCGGCCCCACCGACCTCGTCAACGGCTCCACGACGGGGGACACGACTCCGACATTGCAGTTCACGCAGGCGGACGGCAATAGCGGCGACACGCTCGCGTTTCAGATTCAGATCGATGACACGAGCAACTTCTCCTCGCCGGTCGTCGACTACACGTCGGCCGCGCTCGCGCAAGGCGCTGCGTCGTTCACGGTCGGTCAATCGGCCGGCAGCGGCAGCTACACCGTCGGCTCGGCTTCGCAGACACTCGCGCGCGGCAGCTTCTACTGGCGCGTCCGTAGCACGGACTACGCCGAAACAGGGTCGTGGAGCACCGCGAACAGCGGCAGCATCGCGTTCAAGATCGCGGTGGCTCCGACGGTCACGACGGCGAGCATTTCGTCCATCGCTACGACGACCGCGAGCGGCGGCGGCAACGTCACCGATGACGGCAACGCGACAATCTCGGGCCGCGGCGTCTGCTGGAGCACCTCGCAGAATCCGACGACCGCCAACAGTCATTCGTCCGACGGCAGCGGCGCGGGCAGCTTTACCAGCGCGATTACCGGCCTCGCTGCCGGCACTCAATACTTCGCACGTGCGTACGCGACCAATGCGATCACGACGGTCTACGGCGATGAGATCACCTTCACGACGGCCTCGCCGGAGCCGGATTTGCCTTCCAGCTCGGGTTCCGGCTCTGACCAAACGATGACCCCGGAACCGCCGGACGACGGCGCAACCGCGGTCGAGGGAACTACCACCGATGATCCGAGCGGCGGCAATAGCGAGCCGGAATCGGATGGAAATGCCCCGACGACGGGCGGCGGATTCTGTGGGCTCGGAAGTTTGTTCGGGTTCTTCGGCTGGATGATGGCGCTGCCGCTCCGCACGCGGCGCCCCCGGCCCGAATCGCGAAGGCGCCCCGCGCGTCAGCGGAGACTGTAGACCGTCACCACCAGCGCGACGCCCACGGCCACCCAGGCGCCAATCGTTAGGCGATCGAGCGCCCGCTGTTCCTCGGCAGCAAGCGAACTGCCCGCAAAGGGAAATTGCGGCCGATGCGCGATCATGAGCCAGAAGCCGGCCGCGAGAAACAGGATCGCCCCGACTTGCACCAAATTCGGCAAACACAGGGCGACAATCAGGAGTATCACCCAGCCCGGCATCGCCAATGCGTGCCGCCACATCTGGTCGTAGTCGCTGCGCCGGCTCAGCCCGAGATCGATCATCGGCCCGATCAGGATCGCGATCATCTCGAATGGAAAACGACGTCGAGAGTTCAATTGCACGCGCGAAACTGCGGCGAGAATCGCCGCCAGTGCCGCGACTCGAATGACAAACTCGCACTTGCCGCGCCGCACATCGGCATCGATGCCGGCGATATTCCGCACTGCCTCTCGATGGCACTCAAATCCGCATTCGGGGCAGGCGTGCCAGTTCGTCAGTCCGGTCAGGTTGTAGCCGCACTGCGGACAGAAGATTTCACTCTCGACGGAGTCGCTCACCGAGATTGGGCCTCGCGTCGGCTGAAGATGGGCAAATCGTAGCGGAGCGCGCGCGGCTTCAGATCGAAGCGATGCGCCCGCCGTCCACCGGCAAGCTCACGCCCGTGATGTACGACGCACCTGGCGAAACCAGGAACGCGACGGCCGCCGCGATCTCTGCCGCGCTGGCGAAGCGCCCCATCGGAGTCTGGGCCTTCATGGCACGCTCGATTTCGGTCGGCGCGACGCCCTGCTTTTCCGCGCGGCGCTGAATGAGCGATTTCAGGCGGCCCGTTTCCGTGAAGCCGGGTAGCACGTTGTTTACGGTGATCCCGTGCGGCGCGAGTTCGCCGGCGAGCGTTTTGGCCCAGCCCGCGACGGCCGCCCGCGTCGTGTTCGACACGCCGAGGCCCGGAATCGGCTCGCGCACCGAAGTCGAGACGATGTTCACGATCCGTCCGTAGCCCAACGAGCGCATGCCCGGCACCAGGGCCTGGGCCAGCACGTGGTTGCACAGCACATGCATCCGCAGCGCCATTTCAAACTCGGTGGGCGACGCGTCGAAGATGTTCCCGGCTGACGGACCGCCCGTGTTGTTGATCAGAATGTGCAGCGGTCCGCTCTCGCGGATGTGACTGGTCGCCCGCTCGCGCAGTCCTTCGGGGTCGGCGAAATCGGCCGCGACAAACGCGTGCTTTTGCCCGCCGGTTCGAGACAGAGCGCGGCAGACTTCGGCCAGCAAATCGGCGTTCCGCGCTACCAGGACGCATTCCGCGCCGCGCTCCGCGAGCAGCAGCGCGCATGCCTTGCCGATGCCCTGCGTGCTGCCGCAGATCAGCGCCCGCTTTCCGCCCAGCTCGAGCATCTTCACTCCTCCGCGTCGCGACTAGCCTCGCCCACACGTGAGAATGTTGTACAGATCATCCGGCAGCAGCGTCGGGCGCCCGTCCCGGCCCACCAGCGCTAGCGTCGAGC
>JBGAJB010000198.1:0-6539 GCA_044225155.1 Phycisphaerae bacterium
CCGACGGTGCGAGAACTCAAACAACGCGAAAACCGCTGAGTTTTCTGAGGCACGCGTGTTGCCCCGCGCGCCGCCCAAGTATGCGTCGCGCGGCATTCTCATCGACGCAGGTTTGTCAATCTGCGCGTTCCCGTTGTTCGCGCATTAGTCCGCCGCGCGCTGTGCGCCGTCATCTCTCCGCGGCACGGAATGAGTGGGGTCGATGATGAGGCGGCGCGTGGCCATCGGCATCTCTCCGAAGAGTCGATGCCGACGACGTCCTCCGCTCTGCGGCCAGCGCGTCGTCCGGCGGTTTGTTGGCCCGCGCGTGCGAGCCTCTATCAATTACATACGCCGCTGGTTAACAGACAGACTGTTGCTCTCGGTCGAGAGCAACCCTCAGCGTTAACTGGATGGGGTCTGTTAACGAGAGAAAGAGAGAACTCTCGGCCCGGCGGGGGTGGTCAGCGGCGGGCGTTGGCGATTCGGCGATCGCGCGGGCGCTCTCTCGACCCGCCGCCGAGACCTGAGACGCGCGTAAACCCTTGCGAATACTGGTGGAAACGAACGAACCCCGGCGGCTCTCGCCAACCGGGGTTCAGCGTTAACTCGTCGGTCGCGTCGTTCCGCGACCGCTCTCTTAGCTCCCGGAGTAGGACTCGAACCTACAACCAGCCGGTTAACAGCCGGCTGCTCTACCATTGAGCTATCCGGGATTCGTTTCCCGCAAATCGCGCCTGCCCGCTTTGAGAAACGGTTGGCGGCTATTGCGAGATATCGGCTCCTGGCGGCGGCTTCTGCACTGCCGCTAGCCGATCGCGTCCGACAGGATTCGAACCTGTAACCTTCGGCTCCGTAGGCCGACGCTCTGTCCAGTTGAGCTACGGACGCAATTCATTCGCCGCGGCGACGATTCGTTGGGCGGCAGGCGCGTGGGCTGCTGCCGCCTGTGATCGCGATACTCGCCGTCGGCTCCGCCTATCGCCCGGCAAACCTCGCTTCCGGGCGACCCAGCGCACTCAAAAATGCCCGGGACTGGATTCGAACCAGCACGAGGTTAACCCTCACCAGGCCCTCAACCTGGCGCGTCTGCCAATTCCGCCACCCGGGCCTTTCGACGCGGTCGAACCGCATAGATTAACTCCGCTTCGCGCGTCGTCAAGATCGGACCTTCTTCTCCAACATGGCGGTCACTGCCAATGGTTCAGTGAAACATTCGCAGTGTCGCATGCCGACGCGAACAGCCGTCGGAACGGGCCTACACGCCATCCGCGGGGCGTCGCAGCCCCGACGCGGAGTCGCTGTGCCATGCCGCGCAAGAAAGACCTCCTTGGCGATGGATTGACGTGGTCTATCGCCGCCGATCTACATGAAACGCGGCCGGAGCAATTCGCTTTGGATCCGCTCGATGGGCGTCGCGCGGAGATTTCGTGGTGCCGGCGTCATCCAAATCCGCGCGCGTCTCGTTTTTTCATAGTGCCTGACGAACAATCGTGCCTGTGGAGCAATCGAGTGCCTGAGGACCAATCGAGTGTCTGAGGAACAACCGAGTGTCTGACGAACATTCGAGTGTCTGACGGGCGATCGAACCGTGCGACGAGACATTGACGCCGTGTTATCACGGGCGATGCAGGGAGACTGACATGCGCTGGCAAACCACGACGACTTTGCTGCTGATCATGGCCGGGACGCTGGCCGGGTGCCTGGAGCGGAAAGAGACCATCCGCGTCATGCGGGATGGGGCGGCCCAGGTTCGGCTGGAGTACACGGGCGATCCCGGTGACTTTGATGCCGGTGACGCGATGCCGACCGACAAGGTCAATGGCTGGAGCGTCGAGAGCCTGCGTCGCACGGAGAATGACAAGGAGCAGCAGGAGACCAAGGGCCGGCTGGAAGTAGCGGCGGGCAAGCCGTTTCCGGATAGCTTTGCCGCGCCGGATGATCCGGCCGCGAAGGTCTGCCTGCATTTTCCGACGGAGATCAAGGTCGAGAAGCGGCGCGACGGCACCTACTACCACTTCCGGCGTACCTATCAGGCGCGCCAGCATGCGCGGTTTGAGTACTGGCGGCAGCAGGTTGGCGGCGAGGAGAAGCTCAAGGAGCTTTCGGGGAAGTCGACCTCTGAGTTGACAGATGATCAGCGCCGCGAGTTGATCGGTGTGCTGCGGATGACCGAGGCTGGGAAACGCGTGGAGTTCGTCGAAATCGCGGTCGACAAGATGCGCGACAAGTGGCCGCAGGATTATGGGCTGCAACTTCGGCAGGGCGTGCTGGATGTATTCCAGAATGCCGATATGGAACCGCTTGTCGCGCTGCTGTCATCCGATTCGAGTGACGAACGTGATCACGAGATAAATCGAATGGGCGATGAGCTGGTGGCAGGGGCGCGTGAAGTGATGGAAGGGCAGTTGAAGGATTGGCATGTCCCGAAGGCGCAAGTAAGCGAGTTTTTCGCGGCCTATGATCAGGAAGAGCAACGCCGCGTCGTTACCGAGGATCTGGCCGACGAGAAGTGGCACATCGAATTGCAGTTGCCGGGCGAATTGGTCGCGCACAACGGGATCGTGCAACAGGACGGATCCTTGATCTGGGAATTCGACGCCTCCGCGCTGAACGATCGCGACCAGGTGCTCATGGCGACCAGCCGACTCGGGCCGGGCGGAGAGCATTCGAGCGGCGGGGACGGGCAATAGTTTCGATGAGAAGCGACGAGCAAAGGGCGAGAAACGAGATGCGATCCGGTAAACCAGACCCGGGCGTCTCGTTCCTCGCGTTTTGCGAGGCGAAGACTGGTCCGCGATTGGCGTGGTGGGGAGCGTGATTGTCGACTTCGTCGCTGAGCCTCGATTCGCTCTTTCGCGATTTTCGCGGGCGGGTTTATCGCTGGGCGTTTGCGCTTTGCCGCCGCGATGCGGATGCCGTCGACATCGTGCAGGAGGTGTTCCTGCGGCTGTTGCGGAGCGAGACGACGCTCGCGTCGGTCGGGGCGGCGGCCGTGTGGTTGCGCCGCGCGACGGTGCGGGTGGCCATCGATCGCTGGCGTGCGGAAAAGAGCCGGCGCGCGCAGGCGATTGCTTTGACAGAACGAGAGACGATCGAGGCGGGTCGAGAAAGACACGCGGCCGGCGACGATGACATGCGGGAACATGCGGAAGATTTGCGGGGCGCGATCGGAGAGCTGAGCGAGCAGCAGCAGATCGTGCTGCTGGCGCGAACGTTTGGCGAGAGCACCTTTGCGGAGCTGGCCCGCGAGCTGGGGCTTTCCGAGCCGACGGTGAAGACGCACTATTTCCGGGCGCTGGCGGCACTGCGCGTGCGGCTGGCTCCGGCGGAGGAAACGCGATGACGCATGAGGAATTTGAACGGCTAATGGCCGACAAGCTGGCGGGAGTCATTTCGCCGGAAGACGCCGAGCGTCTCGCGGGGGAATTGCGATCGGATCCGTCGCGGGCTGCGCTGGCGGAGAGCGTCATCGCGGCGCAGGCGGAGTTTGAGGCCGGCGTGCCTCCGCTGGAGGAAGCGGCGCGGCGCATGAAGTCCACCGCGCCGCCATGGCAGCGAACGCGACGCTCGTCGCTGCGGCGAGTTCGCCTGGCTGGCGCGGTCTTTCGCTACGCGGCTGTCGTCGGCATTGCGTTCGGTGCGGGTTTCTGGAGCGCACGCGAGTCAGCCAGCGTGAAACACGACGCTGGCAATCCTCGCTCGCGGGTCATCCAGAACATTGCGATTGAGAATGGGGAGAACGGGCTGGCGGATCGCTACGCGCAGGTGTCGCGGACTTTTCCGAAGTCTTCGTCGCTCTCGCACGCGCTGCTTTCGATCGCGCGGCAGTAATGGCTTGGGCTGATGCGGATTGATTGACGTGGGCAGGATCGGCCTGGGAAATCTCACTCGCGTTTTCGGATGTCGTGAGCACGAAAACCACCGGTTCAAAACCGATGCCCCGAGGTTTCGGAATAGGGCCCAGCGCGTCTAGCGGCGCGATGTTTCGGCGCTGGCCGAGGCGGGCGGGGCAGCGGCCGGCGTTTCCTGCTGTCGCTTTCCTTCGTCCTTGATCTGGCGGTAGAGCTTCATCAACTCTTTGAACGCCCGCACGATCACGGAGAGCTTCGCGCCCGTCTGCTGGCCGGCTGTGCGCGGGTAATGATTTACGCCCATCTGGCCGATCGAGTAGCCGAGGTTGCGGGCCTTGGCGAGCATCTCGGTGTCGATCAGCGCGCCCGTGCTCATCATTTCGATGCGGTCGATAAACGTCTTCGGATAAATCTTGAATGCGCAGTCGATGTCGCGCAGGCCGATGCGGAAGAGCGAGTTCACCAGTGTCGACCAGCAAAACGCGTTGAGCTTGCGGATGGCCGGGTCCTGACGATGGATGCGGTAGCACGAAACAATGTCGTACTTTTCGAGCAGCGGCAGGATCTTCGGAATTTCGTTAAAGTCGAACTGCCCGTCGCCGTCCGTGTAGAAAATGTAGTCCTTGGTCGCTTCGCGGAAGCCGCGTGAGAGGGCCCCGCCGTAGCCGCGATTCGGATTGTTGTGGACGGCGCGGACCTCGGGAATCTCGGCCGCCAAGCGGTCGGCGATTTCCCCAGTGCGGTCCTTGCTGCCATCATTCACGATGATGACCTCGAGGTCCTTCGCGACCTTGCGCCCGACTTCGACGGCCGCGCGGGTTACGCGCTCGACGTTGGCTTCCTCGTTGTAGCAGGGGAACGTAATCGACAGCGAGAGCGGATTGAGCGGCGCCTTGTGCACGTCGTGGTCCCCTGTGTCCTGATGAGGCGGGCGTCAGCCCGCGGCGGGCGCACACCTTCTGGTGGCTGATCGGAGAGATCGTCGTCGAAGTTTCGGAAGCCGCCCTTCTCTCCGTCCCCGCGCTCAATTTATCCGGAAATTATCGGCGATTCAAGGCGATACGCCGCGGCTCCGTGAGATCGCGATGATGCGGAACTTCGTGCCGTGGGGTGCTTCCGCGATCATCGGCGGGTTGCTATTCTCGGGCCTAAGCCTGATCGTGCCCCACAGGGCAATTCCGCGGCGGCAGCGCCGCACGATTCAACGCCTTCGAGAACGGAGCAAAGCGTGGCGAGTTCGGTCGCATCAGGGCGCGGGCAAATTCTGGGCCATCCGGTCGGGCTGTTTGTCCTGTTCTTCACGGAAATGTGGGAACGTTTCAGCTATTACGGCATGCGGGCTCTGCTCCTGCTCTACATGACGAACTACTTCCTCTGGAGCCCGCAGGACGCAGGGCAGATTTATAAGTGGTACACGAGCCTCGTTTATCTCACCCCTCTGCTGGGCGGATTCCTGGCCGACAAGTATCTCGGAAACAAATGGGCGATCATCATCGGCGGGACGTTGATGGCGATCGGCCACTTCGCGATGGCGTTTGAGCAGCACACGATTTTTTACGCCGCGTTGGTTTTCCTGATCATCGACAACGGCTTTTTCAAGCCCAACATGTCGACGCAGGTGGGTCGGCTCTATGCGGTCGGCGACCCGCGCCGCGACGCGGCCTACACGATCTTCTACATGGGGATCAATCTCGGCGCGTTCCTCGCCCCGCTTGTGTGCGGCGCGCTGCGCGAAACCCCCGGTTTCGGTTTTCACTGGGGCTTTGGCGCGGCCGGCGTCGGTATGTGCATCGGATTGATGACTTATCTGCTCGGCCTGCGCTGGGTCAATGAGCTGCCGGAAAGCGCCGTTTATCACGACCCGAGCGCGACGCCGGAAGAGCAGAAAGCGGAAGACGAGGCACTCACCGAGCAGGAAGCGGAAAAAACGCCCTCGGCGGCGCCGCTGCTCTCCGGCGGATCGCCGACGCTGCTTCTGTTTACCGGCGCGGGCTGCATGGTGGCCGCGCTGCTGCTGGGTCTGCTGGGTTGGATTTCGATCGACAATGCGGTCGTGCTCGGTGCGGGCGTCGGCATTTCCTCGCTGATGTCTTACTACATCGTCGCACGGTGCCGCAACGCCGTGCGCGATCGCGTGCTGGCGATTCTGATTGTCGGCGTGTTCGTGATTTTCTTCTGGGGCGCGTTCGAGCAGGCCGGCAGCGCCATGAACATCTGGGCGGACAAAACGACGAATCGCTACGTCACCCAAACTCCTCCGCCGCCGAGCGAGTTTCCCGAGGCCGAAAACGCGGCGGCGCAGGACATGTCCGTTTGGGCCCGCCTGGGCAACGCGTTCCTGCGGATTTTCGAACTCAATCCGATGTCCACGGCTTCATTCCAGTCGGTCAATCCGCTGGCGATCTTCCTGATGGCCCCGCTGTTTGCCTGGTTGTGGACGTGGCTGCCCAGGCGCGGCATCAACATCTCCATTCCCGCCAAGATCGCCTTGGGAGTGTTCGTGAACGGCCTGGCCTTTGCGCTCATGATCTGGGCGGTGCAGGTCGAGAGCCGTCCATCGCAGGCGCAACTCGCCGAACTACCGAGCGGCGTCTACGCGACGGCCGACGGACGGGTGCGATTCCGGGAAGCGCCCGAACTCGACAACGACAAAGGATTCGAATCATTCGGTCAGTCGGTCACAGACCATCTCGAAGTCGTCAATGG
>JBGAJB010000199.1:0-6534 GCA_044225155.1 Phycisphaerae bacterium
CGGGAAGTGAAGAATTCAGTAATCATGAAAGAGCAGAACGACATGTTCCGCCGACTCGCGGCCGGAAACTTCCGCGAGTTGGTCCTGAGCGTAAGCCACGACCGCGCGATGCTCGTTTACCTCGACGGCAATCGCAACAACAAGCAGAACCCGAACGAGAACTACGCCCGCGAGCTGATGGAGCTCTTCACGCTCGGCGTCGGCAACTACACCGAAAACGATGTCAAGGCCGCCGCCCGCGCCTTCACTGGTTGGGGCTACGACGAAGATGGATTCACCTTTCGCGCGCGACAACACGACGACAGCGTGAAAACCTTTCTCGGGCGCAAGGGCAACTTCGACGGCGAACAGGTGATCGACATCATCCTCGAACAGCCGGCCTGCTCGCGCTTCATCGCGCGCGAGTTGCTCGAATACTTCGTGCGGCCGGATCCGGATAAGCCGCTCGTCGAGGCACTCGCGCGCGAACTGCGCCGTAACAAGTACGAAATCCGCCCGACGCTCCGCACGCTGTTCCGCAGCCAGGCGTTCTATCACGCGAGCGCCCGCGGGGCCTTGGTGAAAAGCCCGGTTGAGCTGCTCGTCAGCACGGCCCGCAGCCTCGGCGTTTCGATCGACGCACTCGCGCTCAGCGAGCGCGCCATGTCGCGCATGGGGCAGGAGTTGATGCAGCCGCCGAACGTGAAAGGCTGGGACGGCGGTGCGGCCTGGATCAACACAGCCACGCTCTTCGACCGCTACAACGCCGTCGGCGGCATCATCAACGGCGTCGGCGACCAGCCGCGTCCGCTCCGTGACGCGATTCAGCGGCGGCGCGAGAAGGCCAACGACGAGGAAGTCGTGATCGAAGACGACTCCTTGCAATCGAACGACAAGATGCAGATGAAGGCCAAGCCCGGTCCGCGTTCGCGCTTCGGCGAGGGCAAGCAGAAGGCGTTCGACCCCATGCCGTGGCTGCATCAGGCCAATGCGAAAACGGCCGACGAGGTCGTCGCGTACTTTGCCTCGCAACTGCTGAGCGTCCCGCTGCCGGCTGAAAAGCAAAAGACACTGGTGGACTACCTTGTCGACGACCAGGGGCGCTTTGACCTTAATGCGAAGGGTGCGCCCGCGAAACTGCGGACGATGATTCATCTGCTGTGCAGTACGCCGGAGTTTCAATTGTATTGATCGGGCGCAACCGAGCCTTTGGGAGCTTGAGATGATTGAGCAGCCGTTCTTCACGTCCCGCCGCGAATTCCTGACCCAGGGCCTCACGCTCCTCAGCGCCGCCGGAACGCTGCCCGTCTTTCTGGGCCGCACCGCCACGGCCCTCGGGCAGGAATCCAAGCCGGGCAAGAAGAACATGGAGCGCGTGCTCGTCGTCGTGCAGCTCGCCGGCGGCAACGACGGCCTGAACACGGTCGTGCCGTACGAGATGGACGGCTATTACAAGGCCCGCCCGCGATTGGCCGTGCCGAAGAAGGACGTCTTGAAGCTCGGCCGCGGCGTGGGACTCCATCCCTCGGCCACCGGATTGAAGGAACTCTTCGACGACGGGCGCCTCGCGATCGTCCAAGGCGTCGGCTATCCGAATCCCAATCGCAGCCATTTCAGCAGCATGGACATCTGGCACTCGGCCGATCCGAATCTCCGCAAGCATGACGGATGGCTTGGCCGCTATTTCGACAATTGCTGCAAGGGGAACGACCCCGGCCCGGAGCCGATTCAGGGCATCGCGCTGCTGCAAGAGACGCCGCTCGCGCTGCAAGGCGAAAAGTTCGCTCCGCTCTCCTTTGAGAACATTGATTCGCTGACGTGGAAGTCCAACGCAAAGGACAAAGACGCGGCCGCCGCATTTCGCAAGCTCAACAATATCGACGGCGAGCCGGCCGCACCGTCCGGCGAACCCGAACTTGCCCGCTATCTGCAGCGCGCGGCACTCAAGGCCCTGGTCGGCTCGGATCAGATTCGCTCGGCCGCCGGCGGCCAGGTGAAGCAGCGCAAGCGCGGCCCGCGCGGCCAGGGCGAACTGCACAACACGCTCCAGCTCATTGCACGCATGATCGCGGCCGACTTGCCGACGCGTGTTTACTACGTCTCATACGGCGGCTTTGACACCCACACGGGTCAGGAGAATCGCCATCCGCGTCTACTGAAAGAACTCGGCGATGCACTGGCCGACTTCCTCGACGGCCTCGCGGAAGACGGGCTGGCCGACCGCGTGCTGGTGATGTCCTTCTCCGAATTCGGCCGGCGGGTGCAGGAAAACTCCAGCGGCGGCACGGACCACGGCGAAGCGGCGCCCATGTTCCTCGCCGGCGCCAAGGTCATCCCCGGCCTGCACGAAAATCACCCCGACCTATCGCGTCTGCATCGCGGTGATCTTTCATTCGGCTGCGATTTCCGCCGCGTCTATGCCGCGGTGTTGCAGCAATGGCTACACACCCGGCCAGAGCCGGTGTTGGGCGGCATGTATGCGCCGCTGAATCTGGTGAAATCCGCGTAGAGCGCACTTTGCGAATCGTCCATTCCGTGATCCTGTCACTGCTCAGCCGACGGGGATTTCTCCGGCGCGTTCGATCGGGTAGCTGCTTGGCTCGCCGCTTTCGTCGTTGTCAACAGCTTTTCCCACGCCTCGATCGGCATTTCCCGCCACGAATCAAACCGCTTCCCATTCAGAAACACCACTGGCACGACGCTGACATTCGCCTTCTTCGCCAGCTCGATGTCGTCGTGAACTTCGGCCACCGCCGCTTCTCCCGCGGCGGCGGTTTCGACGGCGATCGGACCGATGTTGGCGGTGAGGGCGAACTCGGACCAGGGCGCGACGCCGAGTTCGTTCTGGCGAGCGTACATCGCCGTTCGCATGCGGAGCGCTTCGTCCGGACCTTCGAGCAAGCCCGCTGCCGCGATGCGCAGGGCGGCCGCACAACCGGCGGCGTGCACGGAGCGCGGCAGCGTTGGATTGCAGGCGCGGTCGAGCGGAAAATGGCGGTAGATCACGCGAATGCGGCCGGGATACTTGGCGTCGACTTCCTTGAGCTTGGCGGACAGGTCACGGCATACCGGGCATTGCGGATCGACAAACGCCTGGATCAGATTCGGCGCGTCGGCCGGACCGACCACGCGTTTCGGATCGACGGGCAGATCGACCACCGGCTGGCGGGCGAGATTCCAGGCGGCGTACTCGGGATCACGAATAATCTTGACGTAGACCTCGTTCATGGCGTTGAGCTGCATCGCGTTCTGCATGAAGAGCACGTATGCGATCTGAAACAGCGCGGCAAAGAGACCCGCCGCGGCCGCGCCGAGCGCGCGGGGCAGGATCGATCCCCGCAGGACAACACCGACGGCGGCGCTGCGCTCACCGCGGTGCGAGTCTTCGGCATCGCGAGCCGATGGCTGGCGCTGGTTTCCCTCCCCGGCCACCGGCCAGATGAGCAACGAGAGCACCAGCAGCGCGATCAGTGCGTTCACGATGTGCACGGTGGTGCAGCCCAGGCACCATTGGTGCAAAAGGCTGCTCATGACGTAGACCAGCGAAGCCGATTGCCAGATCCCGAGCGAAATCAGCGCCGTGATGAGCACGTGCGCCCAGCGTGCGCCGCGATAGGGACCGTTCACGAGAAAGAACCAGAGCAGCACGACGCCGAAATAGGCCATGCCAAACAGCGCGAGCGGCAGGCTCATCGCACCGGGTTGCTGGCTGAGCGGGATGCGCCCCCAATGCGATTGCAGGACGGACGCGCAGCCCGAGTCGCCTTCGGCGCTGCAGAGCGCGCGGAGCAGCGGATTGCTCGCGTTCACGCCGACGCCCATTCGCAACAAATCGAAGCTTAGCCACCAGCCGAGCGTCGCGAGCAGCACGATCGCCCAGCGCCGCCAATTGCGTTCGTTCAGCGAATACGTCGGGGACGCGCCGGCCGGCGACGCGGAAACAGAGGGCGTTTCGACATTCGACATGCGCGTCTCCGCAATACGGAACGAACGTCGCGCGAAACTCGGCCATCAATGCACGACTTCGGGCGGCGCTCGGCCCGCGCGGAGTGTACGGGCGCGAGAATGCGCACGTCGAATAGCGGCACGGGAATTGCTGATCGTGCGGCGGTGCGGCCGCCGCGCGCGGTCTGACGGCGGTCGCATGGATCAGTCATCTCACGAAATGTCAGGAGTGGTCATGCGCCATTTTTCCTTCCGTCTTGCGCCGCTTTCGGCGCTGGCAATCGTCGCGCTTCCCGGGCCGGCGCTCGCCAGCGAGTCGCTGCTGACCATGCAGCCGCCGGCGATCGGGTACATGCAGGAGAGTCAGCCGAGCGCCGCGGCACCGGATGCTGCGGTGCAAGCGGCGCCGACTTCGTCGGTCAATCCGAACGCAACTTTCTTGCTCAGCAATGAATACGCGCACGGCGATCCGCAGATTCTCTGGCCGGGATTCCTGAGCGGCCTGCGCGGCTTTGAGCACTTCTACGCACCAGTGAGCGATCCGATCTACTTCGAGACGCCGTTCAACACGTCCGAGGTCAAGCTGCTCTACCTGTGGCATCGCTTTCCGCGCGGCTCACAGATTGGCGGAGGTGACCTCAGCGTTTTTGCCGCGCAGATTCGCGTCGCGATCACCGAGCGCCTGGGCTTCATCGCCGTAAAGGACGGCTACAGCGTCCTCAACGCGGGAATTCTCCCGCACGCTGACGGGTGGAATAACGCAGCGGTCGGGTTGAAGTACGCGCTCTGGGTTGATCGCGAGAACGATTGGGTGCTCACTCCCGGCATCCGCTGGGAGTGGGAGAACGGCGATCAGGACGTGCTCCAGGGTGGAACGCAGGAACTCAGCCCGTTCATCAGCTTCGCCAAGGGCTTCGACAAACTGCACTTCCTCGGAAACGTGGGCGCGCGCATCCCCACCGACAGCGATCGCGGCAATTCAATCCTGATGTGGGACGTGCACGCGGATTACGAGGCGTTTCCCGAGCTTTTGCCCGGCTTCGCGCCGCTGATCGAAATCACCGGCCTGCATTACCTCAGCAACGGCGACCATCTGCCGCTGAGCATCGGCGGATTGGATTATACAAATCTCGGCTCGTCGGATGTCGCGGGCGACGCGGTGATTTCGGGCGGCCTCGGTTTCCGCTGGAAGCTGTCGCCGCATGTCTCGTTCGGCTCGTCGTATCAGTTCCCGTTTACGCCGAAAAACGACGACATTATGGGCGAGCGCGTGACGGCGGATCTGACCGTGAGTTGGTAGGCATCATTCAAGGATCTCTCGCGGTTCCTGGAAAAGCGTCCGCCGCCTGGCGGCGAGACATCGCGCTGCAGGAACCGCAAGGAAGGAACCATCGGCTATGAGCAAGAGTTCGATGCGCTGGATGCGGCGGTTGGCGGTCATGAGCGCCACGGGGGGAATCATGCTGCAAATCATTCCATTCGGCTGCGGCCAGCCGATTTTGCGGCTCGTGACGCCGGTACTGCTCGATGACACGAGCAATGTGCTCGATTTCATCATTCGCGCGGTGGCTCCGCTCGTTCTGCCGTAGGGCGTGCGGTCTCGAAGCGTGTGGAAGACGGCTCTCTCGCTTGCGCGGAGCTGGCGCCGGGAGCCGTTTTTCTTCTGAAGCGCGCCGCTTACTCGTATCCCACAGGCGGCGGGGCGAACCACCGGATGCGCAGCCCGATCGATGTGCCATAGCCCGTGTCGAGACTTGCAACGCTGAGCGTGTGGCCGGAGCCGTCCCAGAAGAGATTGTTAATCCCGCCCGGATGGCGTCGATCGTTCGCGATGCGCGGGTAGACGCCGAAAGGCATCTGAGAAGTCAGAAAGACCGAGTGGTAGCGCAGTTCGCCGCCGATCTCACCCATTTCCGTTTCGGAAGCGAGCGAAATGTGTGACTCGGATACGAAGATGTACCGGCTGGCGCTCAGACCCGCCTTGGTCAACTCGTCGATCTTGAACATCTCAGCGTAGTCCGGCGCGTCCTGGCCGCGATATTTGTCCCCGTTGAAGCCGCCGCCGGCCACGTCGTAGTCGATATCCGCAACGGTGTAGGGCAGCGGGAACGCGTTGGAGACGTAATCGAACGGATTCCACGGATACGGATGATCCGGGCACTGGAACTGCTTGACCTGCTTCACGAAATCCCGCACCGGCCGCATCACGGCGGGATTCCAGAGATTCTGATCGAATTTCAAATCGGGGTCGTAGTAGCGCAGCGCGATCGTGCAGTAGTGGCCCCACTCGTTTCCGGAGTTGTAGCCGGCAATCCCGCGGCAGTACCAGCCGCGATTGTCCTCGGCGTAAAAGTGCTCGACGTTGCCCTGCGTGCGCAGATTATTGAGGCAGATGATCGAGCGCGCCTGCCGCCGCGCCTCGTTCAGCGACGGCAGCAGAATGCTGATCAATAGGGCAATGATGGCGACCACGACGAGCAGTTCGATGAGCGTGAACGCACGGCGCGATCCACGTTGTTCGGCGAATGACATGGTCTGGCTTTCTGCGTCGACAGGGTAAGACGCAAGGTCATTGTAACGGGAGCGCCGGCAGGCCCTATCCCCAATTTT
>JBGAJB010000200.1:0-3485 GCA_044225155.1 Phycisphaerae bacterium
ATCTCTCTTCGGCTGCCATCAGGTGCCATGTCGACGGCTGCTCGCGTCGGCATGCGTCGGGGGAACGCGATGCCCACGCCGCCAGCCCTCAACCCGTTGCCCAACTCCCGGCCGGACGCCGGGCACGCGGCTTCGTCCGAGGCTGGAAACCGCTATTCCAGAGCCCGAAACGCCTCGACCACGTGCAGCCGTTCGGCCTGTCGCGCCGGCCAGAACGCCGCCGCCAAGCCAATGCCCAGCGAGATGCCCAGCGCCAGCGCGCAGACGCCCGGGCGAATCAGCAGCGTCTGGATCAGCGGGATCGTCACTTTGGCCAGAGGCGTAAATGTGAAGAGCACATAGGGCGTAGCCGCGCCGAGCACGCCTCCGAACCCGCAGAGCAGCAGGCTCTCGCCGAGGACGAGCATCCGCACGATGCCGCCCTCGAAGCCCAGGCTCTTGAGCGTTGCGTATTCGCTGATGCGATCGCGGAAGTTCATGTTCATCGTGTTGGCCGCCGCCAGGATCGCCACGCCGACGACCACCAGGGCAAAGATGCGGAGATTGCGCGGCAGATCAAATTGCTGGGAAATGAACTGACTCATGAACGTCTTTTCGTCCTGCGCCACCGTCTCGTCCGGCGTACGGGCGAAAAGCTCATCAATGCGTGTGCGGTACGTGTCCAGATCCGACTTGCTCGCGCATTTCACGTAGATGAAGCTCACCTTGTCGCTCGGCGCGCCGAATTTCCGCACCTCTTCCTCCACGTACTCGCGATGGCACCAGTTGGTAATTCGGTCGGCCGCTTCGCCGCTGGTCGCGACGATGCGAAATTCCATCGGCGTGTAGGGCGGCGCGCTCGGGTTGAGGGTGATGCGATCGCCCACCTTCCAGCCGAATTGCTCGGCCGTCGCCGCGCCGACGAGAATCGCGCGCCGATCCTGACGCCAGCGCTCACGCTGCTCGGCCGACAGGTCATATTCCGGAAACGTCGCTTCAAAGGTGTCAGTGTCGACGCCGAGCGTCGAGAGCGGCCGCGAGTCTTTCGGGACGCGCCCGCCGATCCAGCGCAAGCCGCAGACGCTGGTGATGTGCCGGCGCTCCGGGTCGAGCGCCTCGATCCGCTGGCGATAGGCGGCCGGCAACGGATTCACAATCGACGCCTTGTTCGTAACTGCCAGGCGAAGCTGCTGGGCAGAGTTGTTCAGGAAGCGCTCGATGCCGTCGATCACGGCGACGGACATGACGAGGATCATCATCGGAATCGCGATTGCGGCGCAGGTCAGGCCGGCGCGACGCGGGTTGCGCGTCAGATTTCGCAGCAAATAACGAACTTTCAGGCCCATCGGTTCGGCGCTCGCACCAGCATGCTGAATGACACGCGGCAGGCGGGAATGTTCGCGGACCGAATCACGTGTGCCGAATTTACCAGCTCCCGCGGCGCAAACGGGGTTTCTTCCAGCGCGACGGCGAGCCCGGCGGCGGGGCGGCCGGCGCGGGGCTTCCCGGCGCCGCGGAAGACGATTGCGCGTATCCCGGCGTGATTTCTCCGGCCGGCGCGGGCGAACCGTCCGCACGACGCAGCGCCGCTCCCACCAGCCGCTCGATTGCGCGCAGGTCCGCGCGTTCATCGATGCCGCAGAGCGAAATCGCTGTGCCGGTCGCCTCGGCCCGTCCGCTGCGGCCGACGCGATGCACATACGTTTCCGCCTCGGGCGGAACGTCGTAGTTGTAGACGTGCGAGATTTCGTCGATGTCCAGGCCGCGCGCCGCGATGTCGGTGGCCACAAGCACCGGCGTCTTTCCGTTGCGGAAACTCTCCAGCACGCGCGTTCGCGTGCCCTGCGTCTTGTCGCCGTGCAGCGCGACCGCGTCTACGCCGCGCCGCTCAAGCTCGCGCACCAGCCGATCCGCGCCGCGCTTGGTCTTGGTAAAGATCAGGGAGCGCGTCGCCTCCGTCTCGGCCAACAGGCGGGCCAGTAACGCGGGCTTATCCCACTTCTCAACGAAGTGCACCCAGTGTTCGACCGTCGTCGCGGCCGACGACACGCGCGCCACCTGCACATGCACGGGTTCGTGCAGGATCGTGTGGGCGAGATGCTCCATCGCCGGCGGCATGGTTGCGGAGAACATCAGCGTCTGGCGCACTTTGGGGACGCGGCTCAGGATGCGCTTAATGTCGGGCAGGAAGCCCATGTCGAGCATGCGGTCGGCTTCGTCGAGCACCAGAACCTCGACCGCGCCGACCCCGGCCAACCCCTGCTGCATCAGATCGAGCAGCCGGCCCGGCGTCGCGACGAGTACCTCGAGGCCCTTCCGCAAGGCACGCGCCTGCGCGCCTTGCGCGACGCCGCCGAACACGACGGCGATGCGCTGCTTTTTCGTCCCGTCGTACGTCTGAAAACTCTCGAAAATCTGCTGCGCCAACTCGCGCGTCGGGCAGAGCACGAGTGCCCGCGGCCCGAGCAACGAGTTGTGTTTTGATGACGATTCTGTCAGTCGCTGGATGATCGGCAGCGCGAAGGCGGCCGTCTTTCCGGTACCCGTCTGGGCGGAGCCGAGCACGTCTTTACCGGCGAGGATGTGCGGGATGGCCTGGGTCTGGATCGGCGTCGGGCGGGCATAACCGGAGGCGCGAATGGCGGCCAGCAGCGGCGGGGACAGACCTAACTCTTCAAACTTCATTCAGGATACTCACGAACGAACAACTGGCAATAAGTAAGGATGTGTCGGACGCGCGTCGCAACGGAAAGCCATCGTACCTATCGGCGCTGCGACGGCAAGCAGCCTGTCTCAGCATCAAGGGATGCTAGTGCACCGCGGCGCGCGGGTCAAACGCAGCGGTGTGCCGGAGTTGCCGAAATTAGCCGCGGTCAAAGCGTCTTTGCATCGCGAAATATCCGCCAGCGCTGGGTTGCCGTCCGAAAACTGTGCCGTCGCGCGGTGCCCCCAATGGCCCATTGGCCGCCCGCGCGCTCACCTCTACAATCGCCGTTCTTTGTCGCATTCTGGGGAGACAGCAGATGGGTCAGACGCTCGCACACCGGATGGCCGATTGGGCACAGGCCATCCGATTCGAAAATCTCAGCCACGGCACCGTGCACGAAGCCAAGCGGCGCGTGCTCGATTCGATCGGCACCGCGCTCGGCGCATGGAAGAGCAAGCCCGGCAAAATCACGCGGCAGGTCGCCATGGGGGTCAGCCAGCCCGGCGGCGCGAGCGTGCTCGGCAGCAGGCATCGCACCACGCCCGACCTGGCCGCCTTCACCAACGGCGCTCTGGTGCGCTATCTCGATTTCAACGACACGTATCTGAGCAAGGAGCCCGCGCACCCTTCCGACAACATCCCGGCCGTCTGGGCGGTCGGACAGGTTGTCGGCGCGGCGGGAAAGCAGCTCATCGAAGCGATCGTGCTGGCCTATGAAGTGCAGTGCCGGCTCTGCGACGCGGCCAGCCTGCGCAAGCACGGCTGGGACCACGTCTACTACGGCGCGCTCTCCAGCTCG
>JBGAJB010000200.1:3495-6500 GCA_044225155.1 Phycisphaerae bacterium
GCGGCGAAGCTCTACGGTCTCTCCGCGGAACAGATGGTCCACACGCTCGGCATCGCCGGCGTTTGCAACTTTGCCACGCGCCAGACGCGCACCGGACAGCTCAGCGACTGGAAGGCCTGCGCTTTCAGCAACGCGGCGCGTAACGGTGTGTTCGCCGCGGGTCTGACGAAGCTCGGCATGGCCGGCCCGAACGAGATCTTCGAAGGCCCGAAGGGTCTCTTCAAAATGGTCACTGGTCCGTTCGACGTGAAATGGGCCAGCGGTGCGGACGACTGGATGATCCGCAGGACGTACATCAAGTATTGGCCGGCCGAGTACCACTCGCAGAGTGCGATCGACGCCTGCCTGCAGCTTCGTTCGCAGGTCGGCGATGTCAGCCAGATCAAGAGCATCGTGGTCGAGAGTTTTGAGGCGGCCGTCAGCATCATCGGCTCCGAGCCGGAAAAGTGGCGCCCGACCAGCCGCGAGACGGCCGATCACAGCATGGGCTTTTGCATGGCGTGCGCGCTGCTCGACGGCGATGTGACGCGGGCGAGCTTCAGCGACGAGAAAATCCGCGACGCGAAAGTGCTCGGGCTGCTCGACAAGATCAAGATCGTCGAGACGGCCGACTGCAATGCGGGCTATCCGGACGGCATTCCGAACAACATCGTGATCACGATGAATGACGGCCGGACCGTCAACAAAAAGGTGACCTATCCGCGCGGGCACGCGGGCAACCCGATGACCGATGAGGAAGTGTTCAAGAAGTTCAAGACGCTCGCGGCGGGCGTCGTGAGCGATGCCACCGCCCAGCGGATCATCGAGCTGTCGATGTCGCTCGATACGGCGAAAGACGTGACGCCCCTGCTGGAATTCGAGACGCTGGCCTAGGTCAAACGGGCGGACCGCCACAACACCGCATTCAAAGGAACGCCAGAACCGGCCATCGTCGGCCGGGCGCGCAAGCTGCGCGCCGACATGATGTACGAGCTATTTGTCCGATTCGCGGAAGCCGAACGCCCCCAAACCCTTCACGACGGTTTGGCCTTTTTCCATGCTTAGGCGGATGGGCGGGTCGTCGTTCATCTCGCCAATCCGGCGCGCGAGCTGCTCCGAGTGTGTCGTTACCCAGATTTGTGAGCGGGCCGCGGCCCGCACAATCAATTGCGCCAATGGATCCAGCAGATCAGGATGCAGGCTTGTTTCAGGTTCGTTCAGCACCAGGAATTCCGGCGGATGGATGCTCAGGAGCGCCGCCACCAGGCAAAGATAGCGCAGCGTCCCATCCGATAGCTCATGCGCGCCAAAACTTCGGACTGCGCCTTTCGGGCGAAACCTGAGCGCGAATAGCGGCTCCGCCGAAATCTTGATCCGGGCACCCGGAAACGCACGCTCCAGCGCTTCGTACAGCGCCTGCTGATCGCCAAACTCGTGAATCGTTTGGAGCGCGGCCGCGAGGTCGGTTCCGTCGCTCGAAAGAATCGGCGTGCGCGCGCCGGCTTGAGGTTGCCGTACGGGTGAGGAAAGATCCGTCCGAAAGTGATGGTAGAACCGCCAGTTGGTCAATCGCTGCCGCAGAAGCCACAGCTCGGGATAAAGCTGGGGAGCCTGTAACTGCGATAGCACGGACTCCGTCGGGTCGAGCGCCGCCTCGAACCGGGTGGGGCGAAGTTGCTCATTCAGCCCAAACGCGGCGTTTGACGTTCGTTCAAACAATGCCCGGCGCTTCGCGCCGCTCATGCCCACCTTCTCGCGCAACACAAGCGGGTCCTGCTGAAAGAGGGAGATATCCTCGGGATCCTTCGGCGGCGGCTGGGGCGGCGGGAGCCCGATGTCGATCTCGTAGCGGAAATCGTCAAACGTGAGCCCGAAACTCAGCGAATTCACACCGGGGTGCGTACAAAGCACCGAACCCATGCCGCCTTCGAGGGCGATCATCCGCGCGAAATCGCCATGTCCGGCGCGGGAAAACAGAAACACTGCCCGATACAGATTCGACTTACCGCTGCCGTTCGGCCCGGTGACTACATTGATTTGCCCCAACGGCAATCTCAACTCGCGAATCGAACGATAATTGAGAATGTAGAACTCGCGCAGGCGAGAGGTGCTGTTCGAAGCGGCGGACATGGGAGGGAATGTTACTTGTCCACGGTCGATCCCGCGCTTTTCAGAAGCCCCGCGATCAAACCACGATCGTTCGCGCTGACCGCCGCCTCGGCCAGTTCAGCAGCAAAAGCGCGCAGGCGATCATCCCGACCGAGACGAAAAACGGTCCCGGCGGAGACGCGCGGGAAATGTCCCCGGTGCGAAAGAGTGCCGCCCAGGCCTGGGACGCTGGTCCGAGCGCCAGGATGCCGGCAGCCAGCGCCGCAACGCAGCCGAAGATGCCACGGGTGACGTGACCAGCGCCGCTGTTGCGCCGCGAGGTCACGAGGAAGACGATCCCGGCCATCATCGGCAGGAAAATCGCAACGGGCGTAATGCGCCCCACGCGCCGCGCCGTCTCGCTCCCGTCTTCGCGCGTGGTCATGGCAATGGTGCCGTCCGCGACCGCAAGTGAGTTCCCCTCGCCGAGGTCAACTTTCAGGGACTCTGCGTGATAGAGGACCGCGCCGGCGACCGACGCAATCAATAGAAACTTGCCGAGAAAGGCCATGCCCGCGTTCGCCGTGCGTCCAACGAAAGACGGCTGCGCCGCATCAATCACGATCGGCGCTTCCACGCTGGGCGGGGGGCTCACGCTTTGGGCCGGTGGGATCGGCGGCGGCGCGCCGATGGTCGGCGGATCGACGCCGATCGGCGTGCTTTGCGGCGGCTGTCCCCAGGTTTGCTGTCCCGGACGAAATCCGGCCCGAAAAACGAAGCCAGACGCCGCCGTGCGAACGGCCTGACGCAGTCGGGCGGCATCGGCCTTGATGCCGCCGTTCGGCTCGAAATCCGGCGGTTGCGTCGACGGACGCGGTCGCGGAGAGGGCAGCACGGCCGCCGCCAACTGCACTGCGTACGCAAAGCCCCCGCAAATC
>JBGAJB010000201.1:0-6441 GCA_044225155.1 Phycisphaerae bacterium
AGAGCGTTCTGCGTCGGCGATGGGTTCGCTCCCGGTAGTCGGTGCATCGAATTCTGAACGCGGCGCGACATTGCCGCCGCGATGGCGCGGGTCGGGCGGCGCTTCCGGCGCCGGACCGCCTCGGCCACGCGAGTCCTGCCGGTCCCGCGCATCCTGTCGATCGCGCGGCTCGTGTCGGTCGCGCGGCGGTCGGCCAAAGCGCGACTCACGGCCATCGCCTTCGGTCGGCGGCGGCTCGACGCCGATCGCCTTCAGTTCTTCGAGCGGAAAAGTCATTTCCTGACCCTGCGCCGTGCGCACGAGGAGCAGTTGCGTGAGGATCTGGCGATCAATCACTTGCGCGACGCCCGCGGTCGTTTCCACCCACAAGCCGGTCTTTGGGAGCTTCTGGTCGAGGGCCTCATATCCCTCATGTTCATAGCGCAGACAGCAGCGCAAACGCCCGCATCGGCCGGAGACTTTGGAAGGGTCCAGCGTCGACTTCTGGAGCTTGGCCATTTTCATGTTCACGGGCCGCAGCTTCTTCAGAAAATTCCGGCAGCAGCACTCGCGCCCGCAGACCTCGTAGTCGGCCGCGACGCGCGCCTCGTCGCGCTCCTTCACCTGGCGCATTTCGACGCGGGTGCGATGATGGGCTGACAGCAGTCGCACGAGTTCGCGGAAATCGACGCGCTCGTCTGCGCGGAAGTAGAACACGATCCGATCGCCGCCCAGGAGGCGCTCGGCCGCGACGACGTGCATGTCAAGGTCGAGCTGCGCGGCCAGCAGCCGGCAGTGTTGCTTGTCCTCGGCGCGCTGCAGGCAGTTTCGCGTGTGCTCGGCCAGATCGGCGGGCGTCGCCTCGCGCAGAATGCGTCCCGCCCGAAACTCGAAAAACTCGGGCCCGGACGCCTCGACGTATTTTCGGATTTGTTCGCGATTGACGCTCTTGGAACAGCCGCCGCACGTAAGGCTGACTTGTTCGCCCAGCTCGACGCCGCGCTGCGTCGAGATCACGACCTTCGCGCCGCACTTGAAAACCGTGCCCTGGCGATAAGAGAACTCGCCGATCCAGTTCATGGCGCCGTAGCGCACGGCCGTGCTGGGATAGATCTTTTCAAGTCCCGCGCCGCAGCTTGTGCCGCAACCGCCGCCCGTGCCGCAGCCGCCGCCACCTGCGCCGGCGTCGGGTTCTTCGCCGCCGGAGGACTTCATCACGTTTAAGTTCATGTGCGCTCGCCTGGGGGGCTCTCGACAGCCCACATGGCATTGTGCGCGCTACCGTGGAATGTCCACAAGCTGATTCATCGTGCGCTCGCCGCGGATTTCCTGGATTCCGACATACGCGGCGCCACCCGCCAGCCGCCGCGCGTTCGTGAACGTGAACTGCAGATTTCCCGATTCATCCGGGCCGATGCCGAGGAAAACACCTTCAGCCCGCGCGACTCCGGGGGGCGCACAGAAGGCCGTGAAGCTCACCGGCGAAGCAGACAGGTTGCGGAGCGACATCGCGATCAGCAGGTCATCGCCGCGCCAGCGGGCCTTGGTGTCGAGCGTGATGTCCTTCAGGCCCACACGGAAGCGCTCTTCGAATTCCAGCGTCTCATTCTCCGGCGAGCGCACCATGATCTTCACGCCGAGCGGATGATCCATCGCGAGTTGCCGCGGCGGCAGGTTGACCTCCAGCGGCGTCTCAATCACGCCGCCCGGCGGCAGGTCAAACGGAATTCGCACCGGTTCCACCTGCCAGGAATTCGGAGGCGTGACCAACACTTCGCCGCTCATGGCCGTGCCATATGGATTCGCAAACGTCAGAATCGGCGGCGGGTCCGCGTGGTCCCCTTCGATGTGCAGGGGCGCGACGCTGTAGCTGGCCTGCAGGAGCACCAGCGGCATGTTTGACGCTTCGATGAACACCGGCGCGGCCGTGGGTTGAATTCGGGCCCGGCCATTGCGAACTTCGAGTTTTGTCGGCGTGCCGAACAAGTCCCACGCCACCGCCAAGTCGCCCATGTACAGCTCGACCGGCGGTTCCTCCGCGTCCTCGTTCCAACTCCAGACCGCGATGCAGCTTTTTCCGCCGCCGGCAAAAACGATCGCCGTCACGCCCGGCGCCGGCTCCATCGCCGCGACCGCCCGCCTCCCTCCGAGAAAATGGATGAGCGTGCGGAGGGGGAGATAACCCTCCGTCGGCTGCCAACCGCTCGATCGGCCCCCCGTCACCGGTTCGGCCGACGCAGTGACGCACAGATGTTCCGCATTGGACGCCTTGGCCAGGACGACGCGCCGCGCCATGTCCGTCACCCAATCCTGATAGGAGCGCCCGCCGCGCGGGGCGAACTCCAGATTCAACCAGCGATCGCCGCGCAGCTCGGCCGCCTCGTGCAGCGCTTCGGGAATGTGTCGCGTGGGCACTTCGGCCGGAATGAGAACGGTCGGCGGATCATCAGTTTCGGGCGTCAGCGAAATCACGCTTTGCGGCACGATCAGCCGCGGAACGCTCGAATAGCGGCGCAGTTGCCGCCGCACCTGTTCGATTTCCGGCGCCGTCCAGCGCGCCCCGTCGGCGAGTTCGACGCGCTCATCGCCCAGTTGCCAGGTCGTCAGCGCGCCTCCCAGATTCGACAGGACCGGAGTGACCTCGGTTTGCCAGCGCTGCGGCTGACGAATTAACCCGCGCGTCGGCTCCAGATGGAAATGACTGTCGCCCGTCGGGACTTGAATCACGCCGACCGATTCGATCCGCGCCGAAGCCAGATCACGCAGGAAAACCGTGAGATCGCGGAAGTAGTTGATCTTCTCCGCGCCCGTGACCGGACCCACCATCGGGATGCCGAGCCGCACCGTCCCGCAACGCAACTCGCGAAACAGCTCCAGCACGCCGCTGGATTCGCCCGGCGTCCAGCGCGGCAGATCGACCGCGATGTCGGCGAAACTGCGTGGATCTTCCGTCAGTTCCGGAAGCACCGCGATCTTCGCCCAGCGCTCCACGACCGTTTCGTTGCCGCTGCGCAAGCGGAGACGCAGCGAATAGGTTCCAACCGGCAGCGTGGGCAATTCGCCGCGGGCCGTGATCGTCGCGTCCAATTCGTCCAGTCGCATCGCCTGCCGCGGACCGCGCTCGTCGCGTTCATCCGATTCCGACGGGCTATCGATCTGTTCGTCGAGCGGAATGCCGCGCGTCGCGACGGGATTGCTGTTTACGTCGAAAATCGTCACTTCGGCCGAGAGCGCCTGTGCCAGCGCGCGGGTCATTTCGACGACGGCCCACGCCTTTTCGCCGCTGTGTACCAGTCCGCTTTGCGTGCTGAGCGAGAGCCGCGCCCGCGGCAACCGGTAGATGGCGAGATCATCAAACCACGCGCGCGCGTTGACGTCGGCCTCCTCGATCGGGTCCGGCGCACGCGGATCAAATTCCTTCCAGACGCTCGATTGCAGAATCCACAGTTCCAAGTGGATGGCGTGAGCGGTTGGATAATCGCCGCGCAAGCGCAGCTCGACGCGCTGCCACGGCTCGTCATCCTGTCCGCGCGAAGCCACGAGCGTGCTGATCGCATCGCTCCCCGGCAACGGCTCGCCGAAGCGGTTGACGAACCGCGCCGCGACGAACGCCCGCGCGAACTTCAGCCCGGCGGCCCGAATCCAGCCGACAAGCAGATAGTCCGAACCGGGCACGACCGTGAGATCGAGCGCGCGATACTCGTATCCGAGATTGCCGGTCTGAAGATCGAGCCGAAATGACGGCGCCGCGTCGTGGCCGACCGCATCGTCGATGCGCCCTTCGAGAAAGGCCGGCAATCCCGGCCCCGCCAGCCGCGCCCAATTCACCGGCAACTTTTCGAAATTGCCGCGGCTGCGCTCATCGAAATCCAACACGCGCGTCAACCGGCGAAAACCGCTCGCATTCTCGCGCTGGACGTCGTCTGTGCGCTGGGCCGCCGACCGGGAAACGCAGGTCGTGGCGAGCAGCACAAGCAGGAAAGGTGCGTACTCGCGCGCAGTGTGCCTGCGCAATTTTCGCGCGTCGTGATTCGTACGGTCGCCGGAGCGCATGCTCCTCTTATCGGATTCCCGCGCCCCGCAGTGCGCTAGAGCCCACGAATCCGGCCGGGATCGGCTTTCCACGGACTGCGAGCTACCGCATACTTCTCCCGACAACCTTTGGAGCCAGCACGGCATGGGAGCACAAGGCGATCACACGCTGCACGGCGCAATCCTGCTGGGCATCGACGGCGTCGCGATCGAATTGCAGGGCCGAAAGCTGCCCGGTCGCGCGCCGAGTTCGTGGCGGGCAGCGATCGACATGGTGGGACTCGCCGGCGCTGTGGTCCGCGAGACACTGCAGCGAATTGAGGGCGCCTTTGCGAAATATGGGATCGCGCCCCCGGATAGCGAGCTTTCCATCAACCTCGCGCCGCCCGATGTCCCGAAGGAAGGTACTTCGCTCGACCTGCCAATTGCGCTTCTGGCGCTCCAGGCGGCCGGACACATTCCGGACTGGCCGGACTGGATCGAGCAAAAATACGTCTTCCTCGGAGAGCTTTCTCTGCATGGGGACATCCGCCCCGTGCGCGGAGTTCTGCCGATGGCCATGACGGCGGGGCCCGGGACGAATCTGGTCGTGCCGGCGGCGAATCAAAAAGAAGCCAGCCTGATTCGCGCGATTCCCGGCCGCGAAAACTGCAACATTCTCACGGTCGAGTCGCTGGATCAGGTGGTGCAGTTCATGCGCGGCCAAACCGCGCTGCCGAACGCCGCGGCCCAGGAAATCGCGTATGAGCCCGTCGTCGAGCGCGGCATCGATTTTTCGATGATCAAGGGCCAGCACGACGCCAAACGCGCCTTGGAGATTGCGGCAGCCGGCGGGCACAACGTGCTGATGATCGGCCCGCCGGGGGAGGGCAAATCGCTGACGGCCAAGGCGCTGCCGACGATTCTGCCGCGGCTGGGCGATGCCGAGAAAGTCGAGCTCACGCGTATCTACAGCGCCAAGGGTCTGCTTGCCCGAGATGGAAGCGTCGTGACGCGTCGCCCGTTCCGCGAGGTGCACCACACGGCTTCCAAGCAGGCGCTGGTTGGCGGTGGAAGCGGCACGCCGGAGCCCGGCGAGATTTCGCTTGCCCACAAAGGCGTGCTGTTCCTCGACGAGCTGCCGGAGTTCAGCCGCCCGACGATCGAGGCACTGCGCCAGCCGATCGAGTCCGGCGAGATCACGATCTCACGCGTCGGCGCGGCACTCACGTTCCCGTCGCAGTTCACGCTGGTAGCGGCCATGAATCCGTGTCCCTGCGGCTTCTTCGGCCTTTATCGCTGCACCGCATGCGGCGAAGTGGCCACGAGCGGCTCCGCCGGTTGTCCGAAATGCGGCGGCGTCAAGCTCGATCCGCGCTGCGCGTGCAACGCGAAGTCCGTGCAGAAATATCAGCAGCAAATCAGCGGTCCCATCCTTGATCGCATCGATCTCAAGGTCGACGTAAAGCCGCTGACGACGGAGGAAAAATTCTCTTCCGCCAACGCGGAAAGCTCGGAGATCATTCGCCGTCGCGTGGAGTTGGCCCGGGCCCGGCAAGCCGCGCGTTTTCAGAACTCAGGGATTTCGGCCAACGCGTTCATTCCCGGCGGCCGAGTGCTGGAATGGTGTGCATTCACACCCAATGGCTTTGAGCACTACAAATCCGTCATCGCGCAGCACACGCTCTCGACGCGCGCGACGGATCGTCTCGCCAAGGTGACGCGCACCATCGCTGATCTTGCGGAAAGCGACTCCGTCGAGCCGCCGCACGTCGACGAAGCGACGCGCTTTCTGCTGGGCAGCGCCCTCGTCTGACGGCCAGCCCGTTGACCTTGATTCGCACGAAAAGCGCGGCTCAGCCTTCATCCGCGCTGCACCTGCCGCAACGCGCGTTCCAGCCAGCGCACGCGGGCGCGCATGACCATGAGAGCGCCTTCCATCGCCAGCGTGCTGAAGGGGTCCTTTCGCCGCCGATATTCAACGAGCGCCGCCTGATTTTCCGCCAGCCGGCCCTGCACCGCGCGCAGCGCCGCGCGCACATACGCAACGCGCCGCGCGCTGGGCACGGCCGCGAGAAAATAGGTGCGCGTGCGGAGCAGATCCGCCGGCAACGCCGCATCCTCCGGCGGGATGGCCGGTCCGAGCCAAGCGCGCAATGCGCCTAGGCCTGCCCGCGCGATCTCGTACATCTTCGTGGGCTGCTTACCGCGCGCGGCCGGCCGCGCGCGCAGAAAACGCCGTCGCACCAGCCGGGCGACGAGCGGGTAGATCGAGCCGGCCCGGCTGCGGTAGTAGGTGGCCGTCGACGTCGCGAACTCCTGCATGATCTGATAGGCCGTGCACGGGCCTTTTTTCCGGACGATCCCGAGCACGGTGAATTCCAGATCCGTGAGCTGCTTCACTGTGACCTCCCGCGGTCCGAGATTCTGACTTCCGCCCGAACGCGCAAC
>JBGAJB010000202.1:0-8599 GCA_044225155.1 Phycisphaerae bacterium
TTCGACAGATCGGGCAAAACGACGGTCAGCACCGGAACGAGGAAAGAGCGCACGAAGACGCCCCATTTTCCGAACGGATCGGCGGTTGTACCCGCCGCGCCCTCCAGATTCGCACCGATGGACTCCAGCCACCATGGCGCGCCGATCGCGAGCGTCGCCAGCGTCAGCACGCAGAAACAGGCCACGGGAAATGAGACGAACGTGCTGAAGAAAATGCCGAGGGCGCTGAGAAACGCCAGTCGCACCAACACGATCGTCAGCGTCTTCACGTAGTTCACTTCAAACGGACCGACGCGATAGAGCACTTGCAGCGGCGCGGTGCCCTCGAAATAGATCGTCCGGCGGCGCGAGACGACCCCTTCCTGATCGAAGGGATTCTGCACCGCCAGCATGAGCTTGCCGTCGCGAATCGCGGCGCTGGTCAGCAGAAACTCGTGATACTCGTCGCCTTTTTCCTGCGTCTGCGTCGTATCGAGAATCGCGCCGTTCTCAGGATTGATGATCGCCCAATTGATGTTGGCCAGGTCGTCAATCGGACGCGGGATTGCTCGGGCCTTGAAGCGCACCTGCAAGGCGCGCTTCGGATCCTCCGGCGCCGGAAGATCGTCGAACTCGTACGTACGAATGTCGCCCGGCGGCACCTGCATCCAGGATTCGCGGAATTGGCGATAGCGATCACGCTTGGCGCCGTCGCGCTGCCCCTCCGTGATGCGCCCCTCGCGGATCATCTGGTCCACTTCGGAATCCAGCTTCTTGTCGACGTCCGGCTCTTTTGGAGAAGCGGCGATCCGCGCGGTCCAGATGACGTCGTTCAGCTTCGTGCGATCGCGGCTGAACGTCTCGGGCCGCGTTTTGATGTAAGCGGCGAAGGCGTAGATGACCAGGCCGGCCGCGATCACCATCATCAGATTCAGCAGGTTTACGCCGATCCACTTCCCCAGCAGCACGTCGAATCGCGCGACCGGCTTGCTGAGCACCATGTGCAGCGAGCGGCTCGTGATCTCCTTCGACAGCGTCGTGCAGGAGAAAAAGATCGTCGCGAGACTCATGAACACGTTCAGCGCGCCCAGCGAATAGGAAAGAAAGGTCTGCAATCGACCGCTGAGCGTTTCGTCACCCCGCAATGCGAACGGCAGGCGCAGCATGACGAAGCCGAGCACGAGCAGGAAGACAACGACGATGCGCAGCCGCACACCTTCGGCGAAAGTGAGCTTCGCGATCGCCCAGATGCGCATCACGAGCGTTCCTCGTCCGACCCGCTCATCAGATCATCGAGCAGCGCGCGATCGGCATCGGCCGGCGGACGACGCTTCCGCGGCGCGCCGGGACTCTCAGGCGGCGGTGACGGAGCAGGCGGCGGAGTCGCCGGGCCGGAAACGAGATCCTTGAGCACGGCGTCCTGGACGGCCGACGGGCGCGGCGTGACAGGTTCGAGCTTGACCGGCTCGACCTGCGTAAGCGATTCGAGCACGGCCTTGCCCTCGGCCGACCCGCCGAGGAAGCCGGCGATCTCGCCCGCGTGACCGGCGCCGGCCGTCGCGACCTTCTGCGAATGAGCCTGCTCGACAATGCGGAGGAACAGGGCCTCGAGCCGATCGCGCGGAATCGAGACCAGCAGCTTCTTGCCTTCGCGCCGCTCCACCACGCGCTGCAACTCGGCCACGGTCTCGTCGCTGAGCCGATCCGTCGTGAACTGAAGCTGATCCTGGCGGCTGAGCACTTCCGTCATGGGGCCGCTGACCTGCACCTGGCCGCCGTAAAGAATCGTGACGCGCTGGCAGACTTCCTCGACGTCGGCGAGCAGGTGGCTGCTCAGCAGGATCGTTTTTTTGTACTCCGTCCCGAGGCGGACAATGATGTCCTTCACGAGCTTTGAGCCGACCGGATCGAGGCCGCTGGTCGGCTCATCGAGAATCAAGAGATCGGGATCGTTGATCAGCGCCTGCGCCAGGCCGATGCGCCGGGCCATGCCCTTGGAATACTCGCCGACCGGCCGGCGCGCAGCGCCGCGCAAACCGACCATGTCGAGCAATTCATCGATGCGTGTGCGGCGATCGCGCCGCGGCAGTTGAAAGAGCGTGGCGTAATAATCCAGCGTCTCGCGCGCGTTGAGAAAACGATAGAGATACGACTCTTCCGGCAGGTACCCAATGCGGCGTTTGACCGCTACATCTTCCGGAGGTCGTCCGAACACCGAAATGCGGCCGCGCGAGGCGCGAAGCAGTCCGAGCAGCATCTTGATCGTGGTGCTCTTGCCGGAGCCGTTGGGCCCGAGCAGGCCGTAGATCTCGCCGGATTCGACGTGAAAGTCGAGGTTGCTGACGGCCCGGACGCGCGCGCGGTGCCAGAAATCCCTGAACACCTTCGATAGGCCGACGACCGAGATGACGGATTTGCTCACGCGAGCCTCGCTGCTTAGGGCTTCGTCTGGTTCTTGTACCGCTCGGTTTCGGCCTCGATCAACTTCAGCGGATCCTTGTTCGTGCGGATTTCGATCGCGCCGAAGTGCGGCAGGAAGAAGAATTCGTTCTGCTTGCTGCCGAGCACGGCCGAGCGCATGTCGGTCCAAAGGCGCGTGGAAAGTTCGTGCGGATTGCGCTCATAGCGCTCGCGATAGGTGACGAATTGCGTGTATTCCTGCTGCACCGTCTGCAGGATCTTATTCGCCTTGGCCTGCGCCTCGCGCAGCTTCTGAGCGACCGTGCCGCCCGCGCCGATCATCAGCTCGTCGATCTTGGAGCGCAGTTCGTCGAGCCGGGCGGACTCCGCGCCGACGCTCTGAGCCGCGCCGTAGGTCTTGATGGCCTGAATGAGGACCGGCGCTTGCGTTCCGGCGGCCGTCTGGAGCGTGCGATCGGCCGAGTTCTTCGCTTCGGAAATCAGCCGCTCGCGCTCGCTCTGAGCGTTGGTCACCTCGGTGAAAGCGCGCTGCACGCCGCCCGGTTCGATCGTCTGAGCCGTCACTTTGTTGACGACGATGCCGGAATTCAGCCCGGCGAGTTCCTTCCCGAGGCGCGCGGCCACCACATCGGTGAAGGGCGGCTGCCCCTCGGCCTTCGCACGATAGGTCACCATCTCGACCGTCAGACCCGCGACCGTGCGGACGATGGCATCCTCGGCCAAGCGACGAACGAGATCGTCGGCGTCGCCGCGGTCCTCGCCGACGTTCGAGACGAATTTGGCGGCGTCGGCGATGCGGTATTCGATCGTCCACTGGCCGTGGGAAAGATTGCGATCGCCGGTGAGCATCGTGCCCGCGACGCCCGGCTGGATCTTGTCGTACGTCGGCACCAATTCCGCGTACTTTCGGCCCTTCGCGACGTCTTCCGGCTTAATGTCGAATGAGAACGTGTTGATCGTGAGCTGCGGCATCGCGCCGGGAATCTTGATCTTCGTGTCGAAAGGATCCGGCAGCGCGGCGTGCGTCCCGGGCGGATAGACCGCCTTGCCGCTGAATTCCTTGTCGCCGCCCTCGTAGTTCAGGATTTTCCCGAAGCGTACGAGCACGCCTTGCTCGCCGACGTTCACCTTGAAGATACCGCTGAGCGCGTAGGCGATCAGCAGGATCAGCATGATGACCCGCAAGAGGTTGAAGCCGGTCCGGAGCGCCTGATTCAGCGATTCCGTGGCCGGATCGGAGTAGCGCTGCGGGCCGCCGTCACCATGATCGTGGTGGTGATGGCCGTGCTGATGCGCGTGATCGTGGTCGTGCATCGTCTGGCCCTCCTATTCGCGTGTCCGGGCCGGGGCGCTGGCCGTCGGCTTCGATTTCAAGGGCGGAGGCGCGTCAAAGTACTTGATCAGCTCCGTCGTCGAATCGAGGAAAATCGTCGTGCGCGTCTTGAGCGAGGCCTCCAGCGCTTCCAGCGCCCGCAGCCAGATGAAGAACTCGTTGTCCTCGGGCTTGATCTGGGCGTAGATGCGCTCGGTCGCCTTGTCGCCTTCGGTTTCGATTTCCTTCGCGCGACGGTCGGCGAATTCGAGAATCTGGTCACGCTGGGCCTCGGCCGACGCCTTCAGCGCGGCCGCCCGGGCCTGACCTTCGTTGCGGAAGCGCGCCGCGAGCTGCTCGCGCTCCTGTCGCATCGCTTCCTGAACTTTCTCAGTCGCGTTCTCGGGCAGCGAGATGCGCCGTATGCCGAATTTCACGAGTTCGATGCCGTAGTCCTTGCGCAGTTCGCCGGCCGCGCCGTCGACCATTTCCTTCTGCAATTCCTCGTAGTTCTTCTCGACGAGGTCGGAGTCGAGATTCACAAACTCCGCCATCGGATGCTGGCCCAGCACGCGCTGCCGCACCTGATCGAGGCGCGTACGGAGAAGGCCCTCCGCGTCGGTCTCACGCGGGATGCGAACATAGAACTGGAGCGGATCGCAACCCGCCACAATGCATAGCAACCGACGATCAGGTTCTGGCCGTCGGCGATCGCCGATCTCCCGTCTCGGCAGCCTCGAGCACGCGCATACGCGTGTCATAGCGCTGCACTGCCTCGACCGGGTAAGGCCAGCGAAAATGCAGGCCCGGATCCTTCACGACGCTGCTCGCGTCCGCGCCGGCCCCCACCGCACCACGACCGCCTCTTCCGAGAAGCGGACCTGGAAAGGTGAAGGCAGTAGATCAGCAGCGCTTGCTGCTTAACACGACGGTGATAACACTCGGTAACGGAAATCTCTTCATCGCGTATCCTCGTGAACCTCGGCACTGTTCCCGATTTCGTATCCTGCAATTTCGCGCAAACTACTGCGGTGTTTCCTTCGTCGGCATCGCTCTTCCAGACCCTGGCGCGCCCCTGTTCCAGCACTTCGACCAGACTTGATCGGACGGTCGCCTGGATCAACGCTTTTGTGCGGGCCCCCTTCGACCTTCGGCGAGCACCTGGAAATATCGCCGCTGGCCCGGTGAACACCTCCGGATTGGCGGCATACGCGCCAGCAGGCCTCGACGCTCGTCAGCTCGCCGGCGGCTTTCAGCTCTTTGCCCCAGCGACGTGCCTGGGCCTGTGCCAGGCGAACGGCGGCGTCGCCACTCGAGGTCCGACCCGGATTCTGCTCCAGTCGCACGATTGCCAGAATGCGCGCGAAGCGATCTTCGGCGAGCGAGATGACCGCATCGGCGGCGGCCATGGCTGGAGCGCTGGCGTGATCGTTTCTCTGATCGGCGGCAAGCCTTGATCAAGGCCGCCCGCGCGGACTGCAGGGCCTGATCGGCCGCGTCAGCCGCATCGGATTTCGCCTTGATTTCCCGGGCGGTGGAACCGATGCCAAGATTGAAATCGTCCTGCACCATCGCCAATTCCTGGCGTGCGGAGTCGCGCTCCACTCCACTTCGATCAGGGTGTCGAAGAGCGGCAGGCTTCGTCGATTTGCTTCGTCATGTCGCCGCCGGGCGATTTCCCGCCGGAGAGGACACGTTCCAATGCGCTGCCGCCTTCGAGCTTGGTGATTGCCTCGACGACCTGCGCGCTTGGCCTGGGCGATCGCGATCACCCGCCACGGCGGCTGAGAGGATCGAATTCTCCTCGACCCGCGCGCCCCTGCGAATGTCGGCCGTGCGCTTGCTGCTGGGCGGTGACGACCGTGCGGAAGGATTCGGCCACGCTCTTTTCGGGATGGATACCGATGAATCCGACGTGGACGATTTCGATCCCGAGCTTCAACTCATCGAGCCGCTGCGCGATGCCTCGTTTCAGGCGGGCGGCGGCCTGGTCACGGTAGTCGCCCATGATCTGGTCGATGTCGGCGGCGCGAGCAGCCGCACCATTTCGTTCAAGCGATCTGATGCAGGTAGCATCGACCACTGCGGCTCGTCGTGGTACCGCTCCATCATGTTGTGGTAGTAGTCGGCGAGGTGGTCGGCGCGGATGCGATACTGCACGACCGCGTGCGCGCACCATGTTCACGGCGGTGCCGTCTCGGGCGCGGCGGCGGGCTGCGCGACTCGGCCTGGACCTTGGACGAGCGCGAGATCAGGAAATTGAAGTGATCGAGCCCGGCGTGCTGAGATCAGTGTCCAAAGCTCGACGCACTATCCGTTGCCTGAATGATCGGGCGTTTTCGGCAGCTTAGGGATGCGCACCTCCGTTGGCGAACTTAGAGCCGACCACGAATTCATGCAGCGCGATGCCCGTATTGAACTTGTAGAGCACGTCGATCGGATACGGCAATTTGAAATGCAGTCCAGCAGCAGCTGAGCGGATTGTCGGCGTTCAACGTGCGGTCGAAGCGTTCGACGATGTGCCCAACTCGTTGCTCTGAATGAACACGACGCCCGTCAGCAGCCAGAACGCCAGGATGCCGACGCCGACAAGCGGGAACGCCACGCGTTGCAGAATGAGCGTGATTTCCTGAGAACCACGTCTGCGCCCGGCTTGAACACCGAGACGACGCACGTCAGCCGACCTCCGCCGTGATCGGCCTGCGGGCGATGCAGATTCCCGCTCGAGAAAAGCCGCGACTTTCGGGGTGCTGTTCCGCGGCTCCAGTTCCGCGGCGCTCTTCCAACTGACCTGGATGACGCTTGGCGGCGTGCCGATCTGGTTCGCGCTCGTGCTGATCTTCCGGCAGTACGAGCTTGCCGCCCTGGAGCAGATCGATATTGAGGCGCTGAAGCGCGAGAAGGCCGCCTCGGGTGGCGGCGAGGCGCTCTTTGGCGGAGAGGGCGGCGGTCCCGGCTTCCTGGTGGCGCAGGCGCGTCTCGAATGGATGCGCCGCTGGCTCGTGCCAGGCTTCGGGGTGCTGACCGGACTCTACCTGACCGCGTTTGCCGGCTGGCGCTACCTGATGTTCAAGCCGGGCATGCAGGAATGGCCCGCGCCCGCCCATCTCGAAATCACGCTCATTCTGCTGACGGTCGTGATGATCCTGCTGATCTTCTTCTCGCGCTACGCCTCGGGCTTGGCGCGGGTCAAGGAATGGCAGCTGCTGCGGGCCGGCGGCTCATACACGTTCGGCTGCGGCATTGTCGCGATTGCCATCCTGATTGCGTTCGGCCTGCAACTGGCGAAGGTGCACGACGGCGTCGAGATCGTCGAGCAATACATCGCCTACGCGATTCCGTTCCTGATGCTGCTGCTGGGCGTCGAGACGCTCCTGAATTTCCTGCTCGATTTCTATCGCCCACGCTCGCCCGGCCTCGAGCCGCGCGCCGCGTTCGACAGCCGCGTGCTTGCAAGAACGACTCCATCAGCGAATTTTATACCCAGCACCGATGTACCAGTAACCGATGGTTGCCTTAAATTTACACACAAAGTAACAACTAAACTAAACTGAAGCGAAATTTTTATTCAAAGCATTTATCTGCAACGCGTGGCGTTCCCGCTTGTCGGCGTCGGCATCCTGGCGTTCTGGCTGCTGACGGGCGTCGTGTTCATTCAGAGCAACGAGTTGGGCATCGTCGAACGCTTCGGCCGCACGTTGAACGCCGACAATCCGCTCAAGCCCGGACTGCATTTCAAATTGCCGTATCCGATCGACGTGCTCTACAAGTTCAATACGGGCAGCCTGCATGAATTCGTGGTCGGCTACAAGATCGCGGAGGGTGCGCAGCCCAAGCTGCCGAAAACGCCCGATCCGAGCAAGCCCGTCATCGAGCTTTGGACTGATCCTCAGCACGCCGGGCTCGATCACTTCAATTTCCTGATCTCGCCGCCGCGCTCGTCCAAGGTCCAGGCCGAGTCGCAGCCCGCCGGCGCCGCGCCCGAGACGCGCACCGCCGTGAACATGGTGCGGGCGCACGCGGTCGTGCAGTATCGCATCCGCGCCGACCACCTCGCCGACTACTACCACAACATGATGGAGCGGTACCACGACGAGCCGCAGGTCGATAAGTACCTGCATCAGATCGCTTGGAACGAAATGGTGCGGCTGCTCGCGGCCGTCGACATCGACCAGATCATGGGCGACTACCGTGACCAGGCCGCCGCCCGCCTGAAACGAGGCATCGCGCAGCGGCTCGATGAGTTGAAGCTCGGGATCGAAATCGTCCACGTCGGATTCATCGGTATCCATCCCGAAAAGAGCGTGGCCGAATCCTTCCGCACGGTCGTCACCGCCCAGCAGCAGCGCACGGCCGACATTCGCAAGGCGCGGGTCGAGGAGAATTCGATCCTCTCAGCCGTGGCGGGTGATCGCGATCGCGCCCAGGCGCTGGCGCAGGCCGTCGAGGCAATCACCAAGCTCGAAGCGCGGCGCGGCGCATTGGAACGTGTCCTCTCCGGCGGGAAATCGCCCGGCGGCGACATGACGAAGCAAATCGACGCGCTCAAGCCGCTCTTCGACACCCTGATCGAAGTGGAGTGGAAGCGCGACCGCGCACGCCAGGAATTGGCGATGGTGCAGGACGATTTCAATCTTGGCATCGGTTCCACCGCCCGGGAAATCAAGGCGAAATCCGATGCGGCTGACGCGGCCGATCAGGCCCTGCAGTCCGCGCGGGCGGCCTTGGATCAAGGCTTGGCGCCGATCAGAGAAACGATCACGCGCGCCTCCAGCGCGGCCGCCGCCGATGCGGTCATCTCGCTCGCCGAAGATCGTTTTCGCGGCGCATTCTGGCAATCGCGACTGGAGCAGAATCTGGTCGGACTCGAGGGCGACGCCGCCGTTC
>JBGAJB010000203.1:0-6430 GCA_044225155.1 Phycisphaerae bacterium
ATCGCCGCGCTCGCGCTTGTCTGCGTACCAACGCGTGCAGCCGACGGTCCCGATCCCGCTCTGCTGACTGTGGCGGAGAAGAGCGGTTTCAAGGCCACGGCGCGGTATGACGAAGTAGTTGCGCTTCTAGATCGCCTGGCGGCCGCGCGTCCGGCTCCCGGACAGGCGCCGCTTGCGCGAAAGACTGATCTGGGGCACACGGGTGAAGGCCGGCTGATTCCGGCGCTGATCATCGCCGATCCGCCCGTTGCCACGCCCGAGGAAGCGAGCCGTCTCGTCTCGACGGGTGAAAAGCTGGTCGTGCTGGCGATCGGAAATATCCATGCCGGCGAAGTCGACGGCAAGGAAGGGCTGCCGATGGTGGCGCGTGAACTGCTCACGACGCCGCATCACCCGCTGCTGAAAGATCTGATCGTCGTCGTCGCCCCCATCTACAACTGCGACGGTAACGAGCGCGTCAGCAAGGACAATCGTCCCGGCCAACTCGGCCCGGAAGAAGGCATGGGCCAGCGGGAGAACGCGGCCGGGCTTGATCTGAATCGCGATTTTGTGAAGCTCACCGCGCCGGAGACGCGCGGCCTCGTCGGGTTCATAAATCGCTGGGATCCGGCCATCTTTATCGACTGCCACACGACCAACGGCTGTTTTCACCGCTACGTCATCACGTACGAGGGGCCGAAGACGCCGGCCGGGGACATGGGACTGATCGAATACGGGCGCGAGCGGATGATGCCCGCCATCGCGCACGATATGAATGAGCGCTACCGCGTACCGAGCTTCGTCTACGGCGACTTCAACGCGGAGCACACGACGTGGGACACGTATCCCGCCCACGCGCGCTACGGAACGTCGTACGTCGGGCTGCGCGGCCGCATCAGCGTGCTTTCCGAGGGTTATTCCTATGCGTCGTACGAGACGCGTGTGCTGGGAACGCGCGATTTCGTAAAGTCGATCCTCGAATACGCGGCCGCCCACAAGAAGGAGATCCACGAACTGCTGCACGATGTCGATCAGCGCACGATCGCGGCCGGCTCGTCGCACGCGCCGCTCGCACTGCGGAGCAGAACGATCGCCGCGCCGCAAAAGGTCTCCGCCGCCGGCTTTGTCGAGGAAAAGCGCGACGGCAAGACCGTCTCGACCGGCACGCCCAAGGACTACGAGATCACGCTAATGACGCATTACGAGCCGACGCTCACGACGGAGCGCCCGTGGGCGTACGCGATTCCCGGAGATCAGAAGGCCGTTCTGGAGAATCTCGCACAACACGGGGTTCGTACGACACCATTGGCGAAAGAGATGACCGCTACAGTCGAGGCTTACAAGATCGCGAAAGTCGAGCGCGCGGAACGGCCGTTTCAAAATGTGCGGCTTATCACCGTGCAGGCGGAAACGCGCACCGAGCAGCGCAGTCTGCCGGCCGGGATGGTATTGGTCGAAACCTCCCAGCCGCTGGGGAACCTGGTGAGTTATCTCCTCGAGCCGATGTGTGAAGACGGGCTGACGACGTGGGGATTTTTCGATGACGCGCTGGCGGAGGGGAAGGACTTTCCGGTGTTGCGTTTACCGCGCGCGCTTCAATAGCACGTGACGCGGACGGCCAATACGAACGCCCGATGCTTTCCCGAATTGTCCGCCTCAGCCATACTGAGCCGATTCAATGGCTGGCTCACTCGGAAACTTGCGACACCTTGCGACCACCGTGCATGTGGGCGTCACAGGTCATACAAATCTCCAGGCGTCTCTCGTTGACCAGATCCGCGCGGCCATCGAAGACGCGCTGGCGCGAATCGCGGTCGCTGCCTCCAGCCTGAATCAACGCGCGCGAGCCGAGTGGCCGGAGCTGATCGCTGAAGGCCCGCCGCGCCTGCGTCTGCTCTGCGGCATGGCGCCCGGGAGCGATCAACTCGCCGCGGAAATCGTGGAGAAGTCGCCCAGGCTTCGTGCGCCCTCCTACGAAATCCTCCCGATCCTCGCTGCGCCGGCGGAGACCTATGCCGGTGGGCACTATTTCGACCACCTTCCGGACGAGCGCGACCGTTTGCTGTTCCACGCCGCGCGCGCCATGTCGCTGGATGGGCCGGTGGTCACGAGGGGGATAACGCCCTCGGCGGAAACGGCCCGGCTCGAACTCGAAGCGCAAGCCGACGCGGGCGATCTCCTGCTGGCGCACTGCGACATCCTGCTCGCCATCATCGATCCGAACTACCGCGAAGGCCGGAGCGAAAGCCATCGCATGGTGGCGTCGGCACGTGTCCAGGGGATTCCAGTCGTGCAGGTGACGTTCGGTGGAACTGCGGCCGTGAATCTGCGCATCTTCTTTCCCCAAGGGGGCTCGAACGGCGCCGTAAGCGACAACTGGGCGGAAGAATTGCTTGGATCGATAGTTGTCCCGCCCTCGCCCGACGCTCATGGCCACTCGGGTCGAATGCAGAAAGGTGGGCGCAATCCGCAACTCGCACATTTTCTCCACGAACCCGCGCGCACGCTCAATCCGCTGATGTTGCTCTACAACATGGTTTGGCCGCTCTTCGAACGGCTGTTCGCCGGGAGCCCGCGACGCATCCTTACTTCGCGGCCGAGACCGGACGCGGACGAAGCGTTTCCCATTTCAGAATTAGCGCCGGAGTACGAGCGCATTGATTCTCTCGCGCGTCGTTGCATGACCTTCTATCGCTCGTCGTTTGTGCTCAATTATTCGATCGGTGCGATCGCCGTGACGATGGCGTTTCTATCCTTTGCCGCCGCGCGACACAGCCTGCTGCGTGTGCATACGCCGGCTGCAGTCGCGGGCCAATCGGGCGTGGCGAGTCGTGACTCAACACATGCATCGCGCGATTCACACGACACCTTGGTCAGTTGCGAGAATTGCGAGTATTGGTCGGTAGCGCTCGGTTTTGCCGAGTGCATTCTGATCGTGCTGGTCGCGTTGAACTATTCCGCCGCGGTTCGCCGACGATGGCAGGATCGGGCGACCGACTATCGTTTGCTGGCAGAGTTTTTTCGTTCCGCGGCCGCGCTGGCGCCGTTCGGTCGCGTTCCGCCTTTTCCACGTCCGGGCGGCCATACGCCTGAGAATCCGCGCCGCACTTGGATCGCGTGGTACTTCCGGGCCGTGATGCGCGATCTCGGTCCGCGCCGCGGAAACCTGCGCCGAGATGCGGCGGAAAGCGCTCGGCTGTTCCGCGAAACCATGTTGTTAGACCAGATCCGGTATCACGCGCGCACGGCGCACAAGTACGAGCGGCTCCACGGGCGGCTGGAGTGGCTCGTCACGGGTCTATTTGCCACGACGATTCTGATCTGCGTTTTGCACGCGATCGCCGGACGAATTTTCGCCGTCGCCGAGTTCGTTCATCCGGTGGAAGCGTGGCTGGCGCTTGTCCTCGTCGCCCTGCCGGCGTGGGCCGGCGCAGCGCACGCCATCGGTTCGCAAGCCGATGCCAAGCGGCTGCATCAGGCGTCCGGCGCGATGCGCGCCGCACTCATGGGGGTATTTGCGCGGCTGAGCCGACCGTTCGAAGCAAGTACAGATGCGGAGCTGGAGGCGAATATTCCAAGCGCGGACACGCCGGTTCCGACTCCCGTGCGCGAGGCAACGCAAGCCATCGCCGACGCCGTGGAAATCATGATCGCGGAAGCGGCGGAGTGGCGCATCGCGTACCGTGTACAGCACACCACGCCGCCGTAAGTCGAACCTTCGGCGGTCAAGTCGATTCCGCGTCGCGCTCGACGGATTTCAGAATGGTTTCCAGCCGCGCGCGATTCTCCGCGCTGATTGGACACATCGGCAGGCGGAATTCCTCACGGCAGAAGCCGCGCATCGCCATGGCTGTCTTGATCGGAATCGGATTGGTCTCCAGCGCCAGCAGCGGCCGGCCCCAGGCGTGCAGGGCGCGATGAGCGGCCTGGGCCTGCGCGATGTCGCCGGCGAGCGCCGCGGTGGTTAATCGCTTCACGGCACGCGGTGCGAGATTCGACAGCACGCTCACGACGCCGATCGCGCCGAGCGCCATCAGCGGCCAAGTGATCGGATCATCGCCCGACACAACGTCGATCTTGCACGCCTGCATCAGGTCGGCCGCATCATCAACGCGTCCGGTAGCGTGCTTCACGCTGCGAATATTCGGCAACGTCTCGAACAGTTTGGAAATCGTCGGAATCGCGATTTCGACGCCGCAGCGCCCGGGAATGTTGTAGAGCATGATCGGCAGCGACGTCGACTTCGCAATCGCTGAGAAATGCGCAGCCAATCCGGCCTGGGTCGGCCGGTTGTAATACGGGCTCACGACCAGCAGGCCGTCCGCGCCGGCGTTCTCCGCGTGCTGCGCCATGCGGATCGCTTCACTGGTGTTGTTGCTTCCAGCGCCCGCGATCACGGGCACGCGCTTCGCGGCTGTCCTGATGACGCACGCCACCACCTCGTCGTGCTCGGATTTCGAGAGCGTCGGCGATTCGCCGGTCGTGCCGCAGGGGACGAGGCCGTCGATGCCGCCGGCGATCTGGCGCTCGACGAGTTTTTCCAGTGCCGGAAAATCGATTGCTCCGTCGCGAAAGGGCGTAATGAGCGCGGTGATGGCACCGGTGAAGCGCTGCATGGCATTCCTCCGTCGGGAATAGCCTACGCCGGACGCGTGGAATTGCGAGTGCCGCGCGCGACGGCGCAGAGTCGGGCCGTGTGCGAACCTTCCGCTCGCCAGCCCTCATCGAACCTGACGACCTCAAGATCAGGAACGAGCGAGGGGAGCTCGCCCGGCTCCAGCACAAACTGCTCGCGGCGCGGCCGCCCGTGTCGTTCTCGTTGCAGCGAAGTGAATGTTTCGATGAGCAACATGCCACCGGGTGCGACGAACCGCCCCACGCGCGACAACAAGCCGCGATCCAGAAAACGAAACATCGTTACTAACTCGGCCGGTTCGAGCGTGGTGTCCGGCGCTTCGAGGTCTGCGCTGCGCCAGACGACCGGATGCGGAATCGCACCAGTCGCGCTCCGTTCCCGAAGACGCGCACGATCCAACGCATCGGGCAGCCAGTCGATCCCGCATACGTGCCATCCCTCGGCCGCCAGGTAGACTGCGTCGCGCCCCGTGCCGCAGGCCAGATCCGTCGCGGTCCCCGCCGCAACGCCGACGATCGATTCTTCGAGAAACGCAGTCGGTTTCCAAAGTCGATACAGCGCCGAATCCGCTGCCAGCGGCGCTTCTTTCAGTGGAATCGGGATCGCGCGTCGGCCGAGCTGTAGCAGCGCCGCGATCGCCGCTTGACACTCGGGGCCCTCATCCAGAACACGCAGGGGCAAGTCCCCGGACGGCAATTCGTGCGAGCGTTCGGACAATTGCTCGACGGGAATGCGCACCGCAGCCAGCCGCGGGTGACTCGACAGAATGTGCGATCGGCGCGGATCCAACACATCCGTGTGCAGGAGCCGCCATCGCGGTCGAGCAGCTGCCGGATTCTCATGCACGCTGCTGCGCAACGATTCCCTCGTGTAGCAGCGGCAATCAGAGGAGCGGCGCAAAAAGCCGCGCGAGCCCTTCGAGCAATTGTTGCCCGAGCGGGCGCGCGCGAACTTCGCGGACCGTGATCGCCCGCGATTGGCCGCAATGCTTCTGTATGACGCTGCCTTGATCGGTCGCGACGCGCGGATCAAACATCAGCGCCGTGACTTCGAAGTTCAACCGAAAGCTGCGGACGTCCATATTCGCTGAGCCGAGCATGCAGAACCGATCATCCACCGTCATCACCTTGGAATGCAGCATGCCGCGCTCGAACTCAAATATTTCCACTCCGGCTTCGAGCAGTTCGGCGTAGTAGCTGCGGCCGGCCCAGAGCACCAGCGGCGAATCACTCTTGGTCGGGAGCACGAGCTGTACGTGCAATCCGCGCAGTCCGGCGTGGATCAGTGCCATTCGCAGCGCCGGATATGGCACAAAATATGGCGTCGAGATTCGGATCGATGACTTCGCCGCCGCCACGGCCGCGAAGATCAGTTGCCCCAGCGCATTGACGTCCTGGTCCGGCCCGGTCGGCAGAATCTGCACCAGGCAGTCGCCGGCCGGCTTCACCGCGGGGAAAAACCCGCTGCCCGCGATGGATTCGCGCGTCGAGAGAAACCAATCCTCCGCGAAGGTCTGCTGCAGATAGAGTGCTGCCGGCCCCTCGACGCGCATATGGCTGTCATACCAGGGGCTCAGCCGCTTCAGCCGCCCGCGATATTCGTCGCCGATGTTCTGACTGCCGACAAATCCGATCGCGCCGTCAATCACCGCGATCTTGCGATGATTCCGCAAATGCAGCGTCCAACGTTTGCTGAGCGGGTTGGGTGACAATGAGAACGAAACCTGCACCCCCGCCTCCCGCATCGGCTTCAGGAAGCGCTCGGAAAGCGTGAAGCAGCCCACGCTGTCGAGCAGCACGCGGCATTGCACGCCGC
>JBGAJB010000204.1:0-6382 GCA_044225155.1 Phycisphaerae bacterium
CGGGCTTTTCGAAGGGAGCATGCATGCATTTCTGGAAAGTGGGACGGATTTTAGTCGTCGCGCTCACGGTCGCGATCACCGGCTGCAGCAAACCGGCTCCGCGCGGCAAGCCGCCGGAAGCGATCGTCGGGACCTGGGTTGAGGTGCGCTCCAATGACCCGGCCATCAGCGGTCGAATCCTTACTGCCGGTCCGAACGACCCGAAGTTCCGCCAATTCCAATTTAACGCCGACAAAACCTTTGTCATGACCTTCGTGGATGAAAACGGCAAGGCCGTCTCGCCCGAGTTGAATGCGAAGGGCAGGTGGGAATATAAAGATGGAAAGATTCAGTTCGAAACGACGGAAAACAAAGTCGGCGAGAAATACGCGGGCTGGCTGCCGAACGTAACCAATGGCGTTCGCGATATCCCAGTCGAGGGCGGCTCCGTCGAGCGTATGACGGTTTACGATAAGTCGGACGATAACTGCTACTTGAAGAAGGCCACGCCCTAGGAGGCAAGCGCCTTTTGTTGAAAGCAGCGACGAGCGCCGCCTTTCCAGGCGGCGCTCGTCTTTTTTCCATCACTCAAGACCTACTGGCCGAATCGCACCGCCATCCGCCGCTCCACGACGCCGTGGCGCTGCACGACACGCCCTTCCGCCCGAACCGCCGGACGAAACTCATGTGCCACGCCGCGCTCGATGGCCACGTCTTCGCCGTTCGCGAACGCCTGGCCGCGGAGGGTCGCGCTGCTGATCGCCCGCGTGCGGCTGTCGGCGTTGGCGAGAAACCCGTCGGCGTAGGCGTCGGAGACGCTGGTCGAATCGCCACCCAGTTCGCCATGGCTGATCGCCTGGCTATCGCTCAACGCGCTGCCGAACTCGCTGACGGACGTAGCATTCGAGCGACTGGTGGCGCGACCGGCCAGGATGCCGCGCGAGCGTGCGTCGCTATTGCTGACGGCCAGGCCGCCGACGGTCGCGGCGATGCTCTCGCTGTCCGCGAGCGCCACCCCGCCCAGCAGCGCATCCGCTTCCGCGTTCGAATTGCTCAATGCCACTCCCCGATCCGCGGCGGCCACCGCGCGACTATCAGCAAATCCGCGCTGCGTGCCGCGCGCGGTGCTGACCGCATTTGCGACGCCGCCGTTGGTCGCGCCCGAGATCGCCGTTGAGCGACTGTTTCCGATCGCCACTGCGGTGGCCGAAGCCGATCCACCGTTCGTCGCCACCGACGATGCAACGGCCTCGCCGGCCGACACCGATGCCGCACTCACCACCAAGCCCGCCAGGACTGACATGAACCGTTTCACGACCGATCTCCTTCTCGCACCGCCCGGCAACCGGCCGGGATCGTTTGCTCGCGGACTTGGACGCTCTGGCAGGCGGGGCTATTCAATCGAGGCGCGGCGGAACCGCATTCGGGAAAGCGACCGCTGAGGTACCGGTCAGGATGAAGCCGCAGCCGCAGTGCCCTGGCCGCCGCATTTTGAAACAGGCGAGCCCGATGTGGCAGGCGGCCCAGCCGTTTCCGGCAACGAGAAGACCGAAACAACCAGGCCGACTGCATTAACATGTTTTCAATACGCTCTGTCCGCGGCGGTCCCGCCCCAGCGCGTTCTGCCCGCTTTTTTGGAGACGCAATTTGTCCGCACAGCCGCAACCGCTCCCGGGAGTCAAACACGTCATCGCCGTGGGTGCCGGAAAGGGCGGCGTCGGTAAGAGCACGCTGGCCGTGCTGCTGGCGGTGGGCTTGCAGCGGCGCGGGATGAAGGTCGGGCTGCTTGATGCGGACGTGTACGGCCCTTCACTCCCGAAAATGACGGGCACGGAGGGCGCTCAGCCGGAAGCCGGCCCGGACGGGAAGATCATTCCGCCCCGGCGCGAGGGCATTCCCATCATGAGCATGGGCTATCTCGTCTCGCCCGGACAAGCGATTGTCTGGCGCGGCCCGATGGCTCAGAAATACGTAAAGGAGTTTCTCGATCGCGGCGACTGGGGACAGCTCGACGCACTCATCGTCGATCTCCCGCCCGGTACCGGCGACATTCCTCTCACCCTCGCCCAGAGCATCCCGCTGTCGGGCGCCGTTGTCGTCTGCACGCCGCAGGACATCGCCCTGCTCGACGCGGTTAAGGCGCTGCGGATGTATGAGAAGCTGGGGGTGGCCGCGCTCGGGCTGATCGAAAACATGAGCTACTACCTCTGCCCCCAGTGCGGTCATCGCGATGAAATTTTCGATCATGGCGGTTGCGAGGAAGCTGCTCGGCAGCTTGGCGTGCCGTTCCTCGGTGCAATTCCGCTCAATATCGGCATTCGCCAAAGCGGCGATCTGGGCCGGCCGTTCGACAATTTCACGGCCGCCGACCCGCTCGTGGTGGAGGCCCTGGAGCAGTGCAGCGACCGCCTGTTGGAAGAACTGGACCGCCGCGGCAGCAATCCGGCTCCCACGCTGAATGTGGTTTAGGGTCGGGAGGCCCGATGCGGCGTAACCGGCAGCTTGGGGGCCTTCACAAACCAACAATTCGACCCAAATATCCCCCATCGGCCGGCGAATACCGCTTGGAAGCTCAGTAGCCGGGAAGCGGATCGAGTCAGATCAGGAGCAGACAGATGAACAATCTCCCCACCGTCATCGTGAAAAAAGGCGGATTCCTCAGCGCGATCGTCTATGGCGTGTTCGGCTTCGCCACGACCACCGTCATCTGCGCCACGGGCCTGGGCCTGTTCGGCCTCCATCAAGCCGGGAAAGTTCTCGAGCTGGGCGTCGGGGCGATGGCCAACCTGCCCGAGTGGCTGGATCGATCCGCTTCAGATTATCGGGACCAGCTCGATCTGAAGGCGAAGATCGTCCCGGCCAAGAACGGCCATCGCGACCGGGTCGTTATCGACGTCCATAATCGCGGGCAGGAGACGATTTCGGCGTTGGCCCTGCGCCTCGTCTTCAAGGACGCGTCGGGCACTCCGATCCGCGAGGTGCGCAGCTATGCCGCGACTCCGATCATGCTGCCAAACGTCGACGACTGGCGCGGCCCCCTGCTCGCGGGCAACGACACGGAATACTCAGAATTTGTGGCCCTCGACGGCGTGGCGGACGACGTAAAAATCGAAGTGGCCGATATTCGTATCGCGACGGGAAAACATGAGCGAATCCTGACCACAATGCGCACGGACGATTAGTTTTCTTCGCGGCGGAAGATGATTTGCCGGGGCCGGGCTGAGGACAGCCCGGCTCCGTTCATTTTCCGAACGCGGTATCGGAGCCGGATGTGTGCACCACGGCTCCCATTTTTGGCCGGCCGCGAACCTCCACGCCAAGAAATCCATTGACTTTTCGCCCCGAATCCAGTTTCCTGAGGGCTGGGAGCAGGATCAGGTTCTCGTATTCGCGACGACCCGCACTCCCTGCATTTTTCTGAGAGAAACTGGAGCGCTCATGCTCGTTCGCGCCGTCGGTCTCATTGTCTCACTCGCCTTCATTGCACATGCCGTTACCGCCGCAGAGCAGGCTGCGCCGACTCAGGCGCGCGAGCGCCGTGTCTGGACGCTCAGCGACGGCCGCTTCCTGGCTGACGGAAAGGTCTACAACAACCTGACCGACCTCGCGCAGTCGGGCATCCTGCGGAAGGACGGCGGCATGTGCGCCACGCCCTCCCGGCCGCGCGTCGACGACACGCGCGGGGTGAAAGGCGATTGCTCGATCAGCAACACGAACCCGAAGGACGAATACGACCCGACAGCCGGCCCACGCTACGTCGTGCAAGTCGTCTTTCATTGCATCCAAAACACAGCCGGCACGGGATTCATTTCGACCGCGCAGGCTCAGAGCCAGATCGATGTCTTGAATGAGGACTACCTGGCCATGGCGGGCTCACCCGGCGGCACCGGCCACGACGCTCAGATCTCATTCATGCTCGCCACCGAAGATCCGAACGGGAATCCGACTTCCGGCGTCACCTACATCACCTCCGACCAGTGGTTCGGCGACAACGGCAATTACTGGGATTCACAGGCGTGGGATCCCTCGCGCTACATCAACATCTACACGAACGACATCCTGCAATACGGCGTCCTCGGCTATGTGCCCTATCTGCCGCAGGATGGCTTTCCGGGCTCCACTTCCGACCGCGTCGTCATCACGTGGCAGGCGCTGGGCAAGCCCGCGCCTTTCTTCCCCTACGACCTCGGCCGCGTCGCAACGCACGAGATTGGTCATTTCTTCGGCCTTTTCCATCCGTTCGACGGCGGCTGCGGCTCCGGAAACTGCTATCAATCCGGCGATCTGATCTGCGATCTGGTGGACGTGCCCGATCCGAACTTTGACTGCGTTGACCTACCCGGCTGCACGGGGCCCGCTCCGATTCACAACTACATGAACTACGCGGACGATCACTGCAAAACCGAGTTCACGCCCGAGCAGGTGCGGCGCATGCGCTGCACGCTCGTGAACTACCGCGCGTCGCTGGCGATCAAGGCCGACTGCAATGGCAATGGTGTGCCCGACGACGAGGACCTCAAGAACGGCACCAGCACCGACTGCAATTTCAACTTCATTCCCGACGAGTGCGATCCCGACAGCGACGGCGATGGTCTGCCGGATGCCTGTGACAACTGTAACGGCAGCGTTGGCGGCCCGGATTCGGACGGCGACGGCCAGCCGGACTCATGCGACAATTGTCCGGATGTGCCGAATCCGCTCCAGGAAGACCTGGATCGCGACGGCGTCGGAGACGCGTGCGACGTTTGCCCCGGGTCAGATGATCACGCCGATCGCGACGTCGACGGCGTCGCGGACGGCTGCGACAACTGCCCCGACATCTTCAACCACGATCAGGCCGATCGTGATGGTGATGGCGTTGGCGATCTCTGCGATCTTTGCCCGGACAACGCCGATCCGACGAACGGCGACGCTGACGGCGACGGAATCGGCGATGCGTGCGATTCCTGTCCGCAGAATTACGACCCGAACGAGATCGATTCCGACGGCGACGGCATCGCGGACGTGTGCGACGGCTGCCCGATGGTGGCCAACGCCGATCAAGCCGACAGCGATAACGACGGCACAGGCGACGTGTGCGATAACTGCCCGAACTTTGCCAACCCGGATCAGGCCGACGAAGATGGCGACGGGGTCGGGAACGTCTGCGACAACTGCCTGCGCGTGCCGAACGCCGATCAGGCCGACCAAGATGGCGACGGCGTCGGCGACGCCTGCGACAATTGCCTGACGACCTTCAACCCTTATCAGGAAGATCTGGACGGCGATGGAATTGGTGACGCCTGCGACAGCGGCGCTCCCAAGCTGCCCCCGCCGCTGCCCGTCTCCGTGCCTGAGGACACCAGCGACACCGCCCCGCCCCCGCCGGCCGCCAGTGGGGCAGACTCTCCCGCGACACCGACCAACTCAGGCGCAGATGGCGACGCCACGCCCGACGCGGCCGAGGGAGGTGGAGCTACAAATCGTTCGTGCGGATTTGGGCTGTTAAGCGTGATGCCATTTGTCGCTTTCTCCATAGCGGCCGGTCGGGCGCGAGTCCGACGCCGACGGTGAACTACCTGGAGATTCGCGATGAAACGGTTGCATTTGCCGGCTCTGGTCGGCGTTGTTGCTTTCCTGCTCTCAGCCCTTGCCGTCAACCGGCCCGCCTCGGGTCAGGAATCCGGCACTCCCACGAGGACAACCAGCTCCGGTACTCGCGGCAGGCCCGACGCGGACCAGGGCAGCGCGTCACCCAGTCAGTCGTGCGGATTCGGAGTGCTGGGCGTAATGCCTTTGGTGGCGCTGTCCATCGCGGGCGGTCGGGCCCGAATTCGACGCTAGATCGGGCTAACGGCAGCCCCGGAATTCGCCCTCGGGGCGCGCGATTGCCGTCGAATAATGCGGTGGCGTGGCCGCCAGTGCCCTCCCCGTGCCCTTGTGCGCGCCGGCACAGCTTGACCATCAGATTCGCGAAGCACGAGCGAGCGCCCGGTTGAAACCCGCCTGCTGTGGTCCGGCGCTCGCTTGCGCTTCGCGTTCTAAGGGAGAAGGCCAAACTGTATCCCAATTCCTTGCGCGGCTTGCGAGCCACGCCGTTCAGCATATGCTTTCGCGAACTCTCGGAGATTCGCCATGAAGCAGATGCGCCTGCCGGCTTTCGTCGCCGTGTCATTAATTCTCGCCTCGATCGCGGTTGGTCAGACGGCTGCGGCCGGCCTGCCGAATCAGCTCACGCCGGCTGAGAAAGCGGCGGGCTGGAAGTTGCTGTTCGACGGCAAGGACAGCTCGGCGTGGCGCGCGTACAAGGGGAAGGACTTTCCGACGAACGGCTGGACGCTTGAGGATGGTTGCATCAAGACCAAGGCGGACGCCAAAGGCGCGCCGGACATCATCACCCGGGACGAATACGCCGACTTTGAGC
>JBGAJB010000205.1:0-6378 GCA_044225155.1 Phycisphaerae bacterium
GCCGCTCGGGCAGTGTCCCGCGCCGCAAACGTCGGCTGGGCAACCGACGCACAGGCCGGCCGTGAACGAGTCCATCATCGAATGGAATTCGTACACCTGCACGCCGTTGACGCGGATCGCGAAATCCGTGCCGATCGGGAACGTTTCCGCCATTCCCATTCCGCCCGCGCGCCACACAAACTTCAACGTGCCCGGATCGCGGCCCGCACCAGGGAAGAAATCGGCCGAGAGAATCTGTCGCGTCCAGAAAATCGGCCCGGCGAACTTCAGCGTGGCGGCGTTGTCGGTCGAGATGCTGTCGGGCAAGGCCCCCGGCGCGGGCCGCAGAATCACCGTGATCTCGTCGTCGGGCGTCAGATCAATATCGTTGAACAGCGTCGTCAGTGGCAGCGAACGGCAGTCGCATTCCCCGGCCACGCAAAACAGATCGTTCGCGAGGCCGTCGATGGTGACATTTCCGCAACTACCCGCACACGAGCCGGCCCCACAGATGCCGCTGCCCGGTGCAAGTGTCGCGGGGGTCGTGGTCGTCGCGATGAGCGACCCGTTCACGAGCAGATCAAAGCTCGTTCCCAGATTCGCAAACGTGCTGTTGGTCGCGACGCTCAAGCTCCAATTCAGATAGACATCCTGCAGCCCCGACCCGCTCGCCGCGTCCAACACGGCCAGCCGCTCCGCCCGCCGATTATGCCCTTGCGCCCAGACGCTCGCCGCTGCCATTCCAATCAGGACCGCCATGCCGATTTTTCGGTTCGTACACATTCTTCACGCTCCTTCTCAGCTTCCACGGCCACACCTCGCGGCCGCCCCGAACCGTGAAAGCGTCATCCGCGGGCGTTTCCGGCGCGCTTTTGAAAAAAAAAGTTGGGCGGGGGTACGCTGAGCGCATGAATCCGCGTTGGTCGCGAACAGTGTCGCTTGGAGTTTCGTCCGTATTGGGACTGTTGTGGCTGGGGCTAATGACCGGCTGCGCGTCCTCCCATTTCGGAAAACCCGGACAGCCCGCCCCGCGTCTCGGCGATGAAATCATGGTGTGCGGCCGGATGTTCCACACCGGCACGCGCGTCGTGCTTTGGACTGACCCCGGCGGCTACGACGCTTACCGCGTCGAATGTCGCTTCGCCCCGCAGCGCGCGAACCCCAGCGCGCCGGTCGCCGACGGCCCTGCCCGCTATGGATCCTGGCGACGCGGACTGCCGGATGAGCTCGCCACGCGCGTTCAAACGCACGGCTGGCGCGTGGAAGACCTCCAACAGCAGGTCACGCAGTTCGTGCTGCACTACGACGCCTGCGGCTCGTCGCGCCGCTGCTTTGAGGTCTTGCAGGACGTGCGCGGCCTGAGCGTGCATTTCATGCTCGACCTCGACGGCACGATCTACCAGACGCTCGACGCGAAAGAGCGCGCCTGGCACGCCGGAGAGGCCAACGATCATTCGATCGGCATCGAAATCGCCAACATCGGCGCGTTCGCCGACGCACAGGAGCTGAATGCCTGGTATGCCCGCGACGCATCCGGCCGCGTGCGAAATCAATTCCCGGCCTCGATGCCCGCGCCGGACTTTCGCGTGGCCGGCTTCGTGCCGCATCCCGCGCGCAATCTCCCGATCGAGGGCGAAATCAACGGCAGCCGCGTGACCCAGTACGACTTCACGCCCGAGCAGTACAGCGCGCTGGCCCGCCTCACGGCGACGCTCTGCCGCGTTTTTCCGGAGCTTCGGCTCGACTACCCGCGCGCCGCAGACGGTCACCTGCGAACCACGCCCTTCAGCACCCAGGAACTCGCCGCATACCATGGCCTGCTGGGACATTGGCACGTGACAACGAACAAGATCGATCCCGGCCCGGCGCTCGACTGGGATCGTCTCATGCGCGACGCGCGGCGGTGCATGCGATGAGACGCTCGATCGCGGCGTTCATTGGCACCCTGGCCTCTGCAACTTTGCCGGCGTGCCTGGTGGGATGTCATTCTCCCGGCCCAACATCACGCCCGACCACCCAGACGCGCGCCGCCGCGCCGCCCAGCACGACACTGCCGCCTTCACCGCGCTATGCACCCGCAAACGGAACGCTCGTCATCCATGAGCGCAACGACGATTTCGCGCCCGGCGGCTTTCAGCACGCCTCGCCGGCCTGCTGCGGAAATCAGGGCGTTTTTCTGCTCGGAGCGGATGCCAACCCGGGTGTGTACGAATCGCCCGTCATCGCTGCCGCCCAACCCTTTGACGAGGCCCTGATTTCCTGGAATATCGCCTATCCGCCGGGTGCGGGCGGATTTGTCGAGTTTCGCGTCGGGCGTGCGGTAGACGGTTTCTGGTCGCCGTGGCTCTACGTCGGCGATTGGGGCAATCACACGACGCCCGACGATCGCGTCATGGTCTTCGATGGTGGCGAGATCGAGGTCGACTATTTCCGCTCGCCCGAGCACTACGACCGCGCGCAGTATCGCGTCACCGGACTCGCGCCGCACGGCCTGCATCCGCCCACGCTGCGTCGCATGTCAGTGTGTATGACCGACGAGGCAGCCCGCCCGTCTCGACCGGTCAGCGCGGTGCACGCGACAGCGCCCGTCGCGATCCCCGTGCCGTTTCGAACACAGAAGACTTCGGACTCCGCGCTAGCGGGCCGGCTGTGCAGCCCCGCCTCGCTCGCGATGGTGCTCGAGTATCGCGGCGTGCACGACACGACCGAAGCCGTCGCCCGCCTCTGCTGGGACCCAACCAACGACATCTACGGCGGTTGGCCGCGCAACGTGCAGGCCGCGTTCGAGCTCGGCGTCCCAGGCTATCTCACGCGTTTCACAAACTTCGCCGAAGCGCAGCGCTGCTTGGCGGCCGGCCAACCCATCGTCGCGTCCATCCGCGTCGAGCGCCCCGGTGAGCTGCGCGGCGCGCCTTATCGCGTCAGCGATGGCCACTTGCTGGTCATCACGGGCTTCGACGACGCGGGCGACGTCCTGGTGAACGACCCCGCCGGCAACTCCGCCGATAACGGCCAGCTCACCTACGCCCGCGACGACATGCGGCATTGCTGGCTGGAAAACGGCGGTGTGGCGTACATCCTGCTTCCGGCGGAGCGTCGCGCAAGCACAGCCCCGCCCGCGTCAACGATCTCTCGCTGATCATTGCGAACATCGCGGGCTACTTCGCGACGATCAGCCAGTGAAACTCTGTGCTGGAGCGCGATCCGTCCAATCCGCCGCCCCACACCAGTGCCCGCGCCGGTCGCGTTCCCGCCGCCGGCTCATCAAAGCGCACGGCGGCCATCATGCGGTCGCCCGCTTGCAGCGGCTTCCACGCGAGCGCCTCCGCGGGAAGATTGAGCGCATACGTAACGCGGCCGCCGGAATTGTCAGCGCTGCGCGACACGGTCGCGCCGCTGAGCGGAACGCGCCGCTGCGAAAACTCAAGTTCCAAACGCGGCTCGGCCCCGGGTGTTACGCGCAGTTCGGCGTGCGACTCCGCGCCCTCCCGCGCCAAACCGATCCGCAGCACTCCCTCAGGCTTCGCGTCGGCCGGCAACTCGATTTCCAGGCGCAGCGCCGATGCCGTCGCGGCGGCCCGCACCTGTCCGAGCGGCGTCGCCTTCCCATCGCCGGCCGCTACCAGCCCGCCGATGGGCTCAGCGGCTCCGCCGAGCGCCAGTTTTGCCATCGGTCGCAACGAAATCACGGCGTCGGTCGCAGCCCCATCCATCACGACGCGCAGCGTCATCGAACGTCATCGAAGTCGGAGCGAAGTCGCGATCGCCACTTCGCGTCAGAACCAACTCCTGTCGAATCGTCTCGCCCGCCGTCCCCTTCAGCGTGCGCGTCTTCACGTCGCTGCGGATCGGACTCGTATCCGGCAGTAGAACCTGCACATACGCATCGCCGAACGAGCGCGGCGGCGTCACCTCGAGCGCGACTTTCGTCTCGCCCGGCCCGCACGGCACGATGGACGGCACGTTGATCCACGGCTTCTCGAAACGAATCTGCGGCTGGTCGTAGGCCCTGTCAGTCTGCAACGACACGAAAAACGGCGCAGTCGGCGCCACGATCAGCGGCGGATCCGTGGGCGTCGCCCCCATCGGCAGCAGGCGGTAGTCGAGGATGTAAACCTCGCCGTCCGCCGTCGCGCGCGGCGCGAGCAGCGCCGGCGGAGTCTGTCCGTTCCGCGGGATCAGCACTCCGACCTGCCGGCCGCCGGAAAGGAATATCGCCGATTCAAACTCGGCCGGCGCGCCGGGGATGGGCCCGGCATACGGCAGGCCGGAGAGCAAATGCACGAGCGTGGCGAACGAGCGCGCCGTGGTGCGCGGGCTGAAATCGCGCCGCAGTAATCCATGCTGCAAGTCGTGTCGGCGCGGATCGTCGCTGTCGTCGCGCAACTCGTCCCAAATGACGGAACCCACTCCCACCGCGGCGGCGCGCAGATAGAACCGCGCCAGCCCGATCGCATCCGCAGCCGATCCCGGCCCGGCCAGCGGTTCGGCGGTGTGCTCCCAGATCGTGGATTCGCTCCACTTCTGTTTCGTGTTTTCGGCAAAACGCTGTAGTGACGCCGTGGATTCTTCCGGCCGGCCGGGCGCCGTCCAGGCCGTCAGGGCGCCTCCGGTGTTTTCCGGGCCGGCGGTCTTCTCCTCGACATCGATCGGAGGCGAAACGATCCGCACATTCTTTTGGATCGCGGTCAGCGCCTCCTGCAAAGTCTGGATGGCTTTGTCGCGCTCCGCGCCGGCTTTGGGAATGCCCGCGTCGACCGGTTCGTAGAGTTGCACGCGCGTTCCGCAATGTCGCACAAGACTCTCGAGCACTTTCTGTTGTTGTTCCAGCGTCGGCGCTCCATTGATCCAGGCGGGCGGCTCGGAAAGCGCAAGCAGCACGCCGATGTCGGATTTCACGAGCACGTCGAGCGCTCGGTCCAGCGCCGCAAATTCGAACGTCCCCGCTTGCGGTTCGACGGTGCCCCACGGCAGATCGAGCGCCAGCAACTGCACCCCCAGTTCCCGCGCCAGCTGCAATTCGAGCGTCTGGTCGTACCACGGTTCGCGCAGCAAATCCGCCCGCACGCCGAAAAAGAGCGAGCGCCCGCGCGAGACCGCGCGGTTGCTCGGCATCACGGCGATGGTCGTTTCGAATTCGGCGGACTGCGACGCGTTGCGTTCGCGGACCTTCGCGACCAGCCGGTACAGCCCGGGCTCGTCGAATCGCTGCCCGAAATCGACATTCTGCCGGGCGCGATAGTCCGGACCGCTGGATTGCAGCGTGAGCGAATTCTGCGTCGCCGCAAATTCGGTGCCGTCGCCGCGTACCCAGTTGAGGTTGATGACGAAGTCCAGCTTGCGCGTGCGCGACAGGTTTTCGATCCGCAGCGCCGCCTGCACCGGCACGCCCGGCTCGTACAGATGCGTCGGCTGATCCAGCAGGAAATCGCCGGCGATCACATGAGCCGAGGGAACGCGATGCTCCACCTCCAGATCATCCAGCAGCAACGTGCGCTTTCCCGATCCGCTGCTCTCCACGCGCAGCCCGACGAACTCAAGCGGCCAGAGCGGCGCGGCCTGCGCGGCGGGCGTTCCGCCGACGCGCACGAGTTTGTCGTTCGAAAGCGGCGACGTCAGTCGCACCCACTTCTGCTGCGCGGAGAACGGCACGCCGGCCGTTTCGAAAAAATCGCCGCGCGAGTCCTGCACGCGAAAGTGCACGGCCCCGCTGCTGTCCTGCGGCCAGATGTGAATCGCGGCCTTTTCCGCCGAAGCCAGCGGCGTGCTCAACCGAAATACCAGGTTGCAAACGACGGAAACATTCGGCGAAGTCGCGCCAAGCTCCAGCGCCAGCGCGTTCTGCCCGCGCGCCGGAACCGACCGCCAGCGCAGCGCGCAATCGGCCGGCGAGATGTTCTGCGTCGCGCCGAGCCGCACGGCCACGGAGTCGTTTTCGAAGTCAGCCAGCACGGTCACAATCGGCTCGTCGGCCGGACTCGGGCGCGCCGCGAGCACCCCGAAAGACCAGATGAGCAGCGCCGCCGCCGCGTTTCCGAGCGGGCCGAAGCGCATTCGATGGGGCATGGCGGGGTTAGGAGGGCAGGACTTCGAGGAGCTTCCGCCAGCGGGCGGCATAGGTTTCCTTTGTCGCCAGGTGTGATCGGGTGCGCTCGGCGCGTCGAACGGCGCGAGCGGTGTCCTTTCGATCCGCGCCCACGCCCGCGAGCAAGGCGCGCCCGGAGTCAAATGGAGCATAGTGCTCCCCGGCCCGCAACACTCCGCCCAGCAGCGGCTCACGCGACACCCCCCCAGGACTATAGAGATGGAGTGGCCATTGCAGCGTGCCGGCCGAAAGCAATGCCGGCGTGAGCGGGTCCGGACAACCGATGAAAATCGCCGCCGCGGGAGTAGCGAGTT
>JBGAJB010000206.1:0-6443 GCA_044225155.1 Phycisphaerae bacterium
CGGCCTTATGCCGATCCTGCATCGCGATCAATTCGAGGCGCAGGACGGATTCGATGGTTTCAGGCGGCGTGCCGTCGATCGCCATTTTCAGGCCGGAGGACAGAAAGGCATCGGTGACTTTGCTCATCTCGCTCTCGAGCGCGAGCATTCCGTCGCGGCGAGCTTTCTCGCTGAGCGTGCCCATGAGTTTGATGACTTCAATGACCGGCTGGGACTTGTTGAACATGAACCGCTTGATGAAGCCGGGCACGCATTTCAGCCGGTCCATCGGCATGGACATGAAGCAGACGCTGATACTGCCGCCGAACACCATCAACACGCCTTCCTGGGAATAGAACATCTCGAGGTGGCCGTGCGAGGCTTCGAAAAAGACGAAGCCAAGGCAGCCGCCGCCGATCAGAAGGCCGATCAGACTCGCGATGTCCATGAGGTTCCCAGACTCCTGTTTGCGGCCTCGCGTCCGCCTGCCGGAAATGAATTCATCCGCCGCGGATCCTCGCAGCGTGAATGCACATTCACCGGCAACCTGTCGCATGGGTCATCGGACAGAGCCGCTGCAAGCTTCGCGAAGGGCCGCAAGAGAGGGGTGAGCGGCGTGGAGCGGGCTGTTATCGGTGCAGTGTGGACGCGGCGATCGCCCGGAACTTCGGCGTGACAAGCGAATATGCGCTTGCAATGACATTCTGATCTGTTATGATGCGAGGTTAGAGGGTAGGGGGTATCCGCGTTTGCGCGCTGAATTCCCTTCCTTTCAGAAAAACTTAAGCCTGTGATCTACGGGCGGTTGGCTCAGCGATGGCGTTTCCCCCCGGCGCCTGCTGTCTGCCGCCCGCTTTTTTTGCGCCCGCCTGGTCCGCAGATTCCTGTTCCCCTTTCGGGCGTCCGCAAAAACTCCATCCACTCTTATCGGCCAGATGGAAGAATGTCCCAAACTGCCACACGAGAGCTTGCCCGCGCCGGCGGCGATATGAATTCTCCTCCCGGGGATAAGTTTGGATGCGAGGAGCAGGGCCATGATGCGAACCGTGGCGAACCGGCTGGTTCAGTTCTTACACGATGAGTCGGGTCCGACCGCGACTGAATATGCGGTCATGCTGGCCCTGATCATTGCGGTCTGCATCGGAACGATCTCGGCGTTCGGTATCAGCGTGCGCGACTCGGTTTTCAGCAGCGTGGACGCGGTGTTCTAACACCGCGCTGCGCAACGAGAGGCTTGTCATGTTCTGCGAGCCCTGGATGCTGGTTCTCGCCACTACAGCGCTCGTCGCCTGGTGGCTGATTCTCAGACCCGGCGCCTCTTATCGCGGAATGTCGCCCTCGGCCACATGCCTGATCATCACGCTCGCGGTGCTGCTCAGCGTCCTGGCGCTGCGCCCCGAGCCACGTAGCGCCAGTGCGGGACCGACGATGCGCTGTGCGCTCTACGCCCCGTGATCCAACTTTGCCTGTCACGCGCAGAGACTACGGCAGCGGAGACGCGACCTTGGGTCCGTCGCGCAGCGGACGGAGCGTGAGCACGGAGATTTCCGGCGGACAGAGAAAGCGCATCGGCGGAGCGATGCCGCGCTCCATGCCGACGCCGCGACTGACGTAGACCATTCGGCCATTCAGATCATGCAGCCCGCCCGCGGCCACTTCACGCGGCACATCCGTGAACGTGAGCGGCGGACCGAATCCCGGAACGACAATCTGACCGCCGTGCGTGTGGCCGCTGACGACGAGGTCGGCCCAGAGATCGGCGTCTCTCACGAGTGCCGCATCGGGCGTGTGCGCCACGAGCAGCCGCACGGCGGCGTCCGACGCACATAACTTGCGGCGAGCTTCCCGCGCCTCGGGCAGATCAAATTTCCATTCCAGTCCGCCGATCGCGACGCGCGTGCCGCGCACGTCGACCTCGATCACCTCATTCCGCAGCATGCGCACCGGCGTACCGGCGAAGAGTCGATCGCCGCGTTCGACCGGATCGATATTGCCCATGCAGGCGTAGGCGCCGAAGGGCGGATTCAGGCGCGACATCCACGCGTGCCACTCGTCTTCCCAGCGCTCGTAAAGCGAATCCGGCCCCTGAAAAAAGTCGCCCGGCAGCAGCACGATGTCAGGCTTCTCCGCAAGCGCGAGGTCGAACGCCCGCTGCTCCGGCCAGCCGATCGAGTCGGTCTGCACGTCGGCCAGCACTACCACGCGTATGGGCGATGCGCCGGAGGCCATGTGCGGCATCGGGACGTCGGTGCGCTCGATGACCCATTGATAGGGTGCGATAAGTGCCGCGTGCGCGATGATCGCGGTTGGGACGAGCAGGACGATCGCCGTCAGCGCGGCGGCCGGCGTGAAACGGTGGCCTCGCATGCGCGCGATCAGGGCCGCGAGAACCACAGCGGGTGGCACGAAGGCGCCGGCGAGAAAGACGATGCGAATCGGACCGAAACCGCCAAACACTTTGCCCGTGGCGAACATGGCAAACGTTTCGAAAAAGCACAGCGCCAGACCGGAGATCGTTCCGCCAATCAGCACCCACGCCGTCACGCGGGCCTGCCGCCGCTCGATCGTCGGCGAACTCACATCGTCAGCAACGCCAGCCGTAGCAGTTCCTGGAGGCGGCGAAATCGGCGCAGGGGACGCGCGCCGCAAGCTCCATCCGACGAAACCCATCCCCAGCGCGACATCGAGCGCGGTCGCGAACCACGCCGCGGTGACGAAGAGCGACTTAATCCATTCCGGCATGCTCGATCTACGCTCACGGTATTGATCGGGTTCATCGCGATCCCGCGCGAATATACGCCATCCGCACCCAATCGGCGCACCGCGCTACAATGGCCCGCGACCGGTGATTCGTATCGGCCGCACGATTGGCTGTTCTAGCGAGGTTTTGAATGCCCGAACTGCCGGAAGTCGAGACCATCGTTCGAAATTATCGTGACGGTCTGGTGGGTCGCAGGATTGTCCGATTCACCAGCCACTGGGCGCGGCAGGCATCGCCCAGCGTTCGCGGTGTACAAAACGGCCTGCGCAACCGAACGATCACGGCCCTGACGCGTCGCGCAAAATTCATCGTCTTTTCGCTGGATGACGGCGGGCAGTTCCTGGTTCACTTGCGGATGAGCGGCAGCTTCGGCTGGGCGATGCCGGGTGAAATCTCGCCGACGGACGGCCACGTCCGCGCCGAATGGCTACTCGACGACGGTCGCCGGCTGCTATTTCATGATGCGCGGAAATTCGGTCGCATCATTTACTCTCGCGCCCGAGCCGAGACACTGGATCATTTGGGCGTCGAACCCCTGGAGGCGAGCTTTACGCCGTCGATGCTTCACCAACTATTGGCTGCCCGCCGCCGTGCTCTCAAGCCGCTCTTGCTCGATCAGACGGTCATTGCCGGTCTCGGCAACATCTACACCGACGAGGCGCTGTATCGAGCTGGACTGCACCCGCTGACGAGTTCCGATTGCGTCGGCGAGCAGGCCGTGCGGCGGCTGCATGGCGCGATTCGGGCCGTCCTGCGCGAAGGAATTCGCCGCAACGGCACGAGCATCGATTGGATCTATCCCAGCGGGCAGATGCAGGATTACCTGCGCGTTTATGGCCGGACCGGGAAGCCGTGCCGAACGTGCGGCCAAGCCATCGTGGCCCTGCGCGTCGGGCAGCGCGGCACTCACATTTGCCCCCGTTGCCAGCCCCTCGTGGCGCGGACCGGTTCTCTACCCGCCGTGACGAAATCCAGGCTGCGGCGAAACTCCGGCCGCAGGGCGGCGTACGCTACCTAGCCATGTGCGGCATCGCCGGCATTCTGAATCTCGACCCCGGACCGCCGATCGAGCTCGACACGCTGCGTCGCATGACGGGCGAAATCGTGCATCGCGGGCCGGATAGTGACGGTTTTCACATCGATCCGCGTGGGCGCTGCGGGCTGGCGTTTCGGCGGCTTTCCATCATCGATTTGGCCGGCGGCCAGCAGCCGATCGGCAATGAGGACGGCACGATCTGGCTGACGTTCAACGGCGAGATTTACAACTTTCGCGACCTGCGGCGCGAACTCGAATCGGCCGGCCACCGGTTTCGCACGGTCAGTGATAGCGAAGTGATCGTGCACGCCTACGAGCAGTGGGGCGCGGCGTGTCTCGCGCGCTTCGAGGGCATGTTCGTCATCGCGCTGTGGGACGAGAAGACCGGGCGTTTGCTGCTCGCGCGGGATCGGTTCGGAAAGAAGCCGCTCGTGTATGCGCTCTGGGGCGGCCGTCTCTATTGGGCCAGCGAGGCCAAGGCGATTCTCGCCCTCCCCGGCATCCCGCGAAGTTTATCCGCAAGGGCGGTCAATTTCATTCGAACCTGCAATACGTGCCCGCCCCGCGCCCATTTTTCGTGACTTCAAAAAACTCGAACGCGGTGCGCGGCTTGAGGTCGAAGCCGAAAGTGGTGAGTTGCCGGATTGGGAAACGTGGTGGCGCGTTCCTTCTGAACGCCCGAATTACGCGGGCACTTACGAACAGGCGCGCGAGCAGTTGGGGACGCTGCTCACGCGGGCCGTCGAAAAGCGGCTCGTCTCCGATGTTCCCCTGGGCGCTTTTCTGTCGGGCGGAATCGACTCCTCTGTTGTCGTGGGATTGATGCGGAGACTCGGAGTTTCGCCGCTGCGCACGTACTCAATCCGATTCCCGGACGTGCGCTACGACGAGTCAGCCCACGCCCGCATCGTCGCAGAGCATTTTCAGACCGAGCATCACGAGGCCACCGTCGCGCCCGACGCCGTGGCGATTCTGGAACGGCTCGTGCATCATTTCGACGAGCCAATGGCCGATTCGTCGGCAATCCCGACCTGGTACGTGTCGGAGTACGCGCGCACTGGTGTCACGGTCGCGCTGACGGGCGACGGTGGCGACGAGGCCTTTGCCGGCTACGACCGTTATCGTGCGGCCGCTATCGCTGAGCGTTTTCCGAGTGCGCTGGGCTCGCTCGCATCCCGTATGGCGGAATTCCTGCCGCGCGGCCGGGCGAAATCTCTGAGCAATCGCGCCTATCGCCTTTTGTCACCGCTGGGAGCGAACGCGGGTCGGCGCTATCTGTCTTGGATGCGGGTAATGGACCCCGCCGGGCTGTACACGCCTGAATTCGCAAAGGCGCTCGGCAACGAAATCGACGCCCCAGGCGATTGGTTGTGCGGGCTATACGACGTTCCCAATGTGCGCTCCGCGGCGGAGCGCGCGATCTACACGGACATCCGCTCCTACTTGCCGTACGACCTGCTCGTGAAGGTGGACATCGCGTCGATGGGCAGCAGCCTGGAGTGCCGCGCGCCATTCCTCGATCACGCCCTCGTGGAATTCGCGCTTTCTCTTCCGATCGAGTGGCGGCTGGGACGCGGTGCGGCCGGCGGTAAGCGCATTCTCCGCGATTGGGCGGGCGAACTCCTCCCATCATCGATCCTTCGACGCCGCAAGATGGGTTTCGGCGTCCCGATCGGCGAGTGGTTCCGCGGCCCGTTGCGCGAGACGCTGCGCGACGCACTGCTCTCCGGCACCTCGATCCTGCGGCGAATTCTGCGCACGGACGCACTGGAGCGCCTCCTGGATGAGCACGAGCGCCGCAGCGCGAATCACGAGCACGCGCTCTGGGCGCTGCTTCTGCTACACCACTGGAACGAGCGCTGGCGACCCGTCTGGCCTGGGGTGGCTGGACCACCGTAGCTGCACAGGTGTGATTTGAGCCGTGTACCGGTCGCCGTTTTGCGACCGGACGCACTCGCTGGTTGGCTATGGGCTACACACGCTGACGCAAGCAGCCGTGGGCAAGGCGTCCACCGCGAAGCCAAAGCGGTCTCAAAATGAACACCCGGAGCAAAGGTCGCCCATCTTCGGGCGGCTGCTCCGGGTGTTCGTCTAACGTTTCGATTGAGACTAGTTGCGACCCCAGGCAAAGTGAGCGAACGCCTTGTTCGCGTCGGCCATGCGGTGCACGTTATCGCGCGTCGTGACGGCCGCACCCTCACGCTTGAAGGCGGCGAGGAACTCGCCTGCGAGCCGGTCGGCCATCGGCTTGCCCTTCCCGGAGCGCGTGGCTTCAAGAATCCAGCGGATCGCGAGCGACTGGGCGCGCTTCGACTCGACCTGCATCGGAACCTGGTAGTTTGCACCGCCAACGCGCCGCGAGCGTACTTCGACGTGCGGACGCACGTTGTTCAGCGCGGTTTCGAAAACTTCGATTTCCGGCGTGTCGGGCAGCTTCTTCTTGATCGAGTCCATCGCGTCATAGAAGATCGACTGGGCAGTCGACTTCTTGCCCGAATACATCAGGCAGTTGATGAACTTCGAGACGAGTTTGCTGTTGTAGCGCGGGTCGCCCGCGAGTTGCCGTTCCGACGCCGTGAACTTCTTAAACGCCATATCCGTTTCCCAGGTCCCTTAATTTGCCCGTCGATGCTTCGAATTACTTCTTCTTGCGTTTCACGCCGTACT
>JBGAJB010000207.1:0-6419 GCA_044225155.1 Phycisphaerae bacterium
GCCCGAATCTGCCAGCGCCCGCCGCTGAGGAGTTGCCAGCCGACCAGCGTGGCCATGAGCACAAGTCCGGGCACCCAGAATCCCGACGCGCCGAACCAGGCGAGCGTACGTTCCACCAGACTTTGGGCGAAAAGCTGCTCCTCCGGTGCGAGCGCCGGACGCAGCAGCACGGCGCCGAACTCGTAGGCCAGCACAAACGGGAATAGAAACGTGAGGCAATAGATCGGCTCGCGCGTCGCGTCCCAATAGGTGGTGGCTGCCTTCATGGTTGAGGCGGCCGGCCCGGCGGCTTTCTTATTTCGGCTGCTTTTGCGGGGCATCGCGCGCGATTATCAGCGAAGTCGCGCCCCGGTGGCGGCCAAACTGGAAATTTCACCTTGAAAATGTCGGACTGTGCTAAAACAATACGTGGCTTCCCGTTTCGGCCCTCGGCCGGCGGAAGCGACGAATTGGGGGCGAGTTCATGGCGCGACGGCGGAAGAGACTCGGGGAAATCCTCCTCGGCTGGAACATCATCACGCCCGCGGCGCTGAACGACGCGCTGGCGTACGCCGCGCAGCAGAACAAAAGGATCGGCGAAGCGCTCGTCGAACTCGAACTCGCCTCCGAAGAAGACGTCGTCAAGGCCCTCGCCACGCAATTCGATCTGCCGTTCGTCGATCTCGACAAAAACGTCGTCGTCCCCGACGCGCTCGACATGGTGCCGCAGGAGCTGATCATGCGGTACAAGATCCTGCCGATGAGCGCCGAGAACGGCCGGCTGAAAGTCATCATCCACGATCCGCTCGACCTGGAATTGCTCGACCTGCTGCGCTTCCGCCTGAACATGGAAGTCGACACGGTCCTCGCGCCCAAGTCGAAGATCCAGCGCTTCATCGACACGTTCCTGACCAGCGTGCGCGCGAGCGTGGATGAGGCGATTCAGGAGATCAACCGCGACGACGATCTGCTCGCCAAGGAGCAAGATGCGCTCAAGAAGGCGCAGGCGGCGAGCGACGAAGACGCTCCGGTCATCAAGCTGCTGAACCTGCTGATCACCGAGGCGGTTCGGCAGCGCGCCAGCGATATTCACGTCGAGCCGATGGCCGATCGTGTGCGCGTGCGCTATCGCATCGACGGCGTTTGCATCGTCCGCGACAACATTCCCAAGAGCATGCAGGGGCCGGTGGTCGCGCGTCTGAAAATCATGGCCGGCATCGACATCGCCGAGAAACGTCTGCCGCAGGACGGCCGCATCAAGATGAAGATCAGCGGCGCGCCGATCGATTTTCGCGTGAGCTCGTGTCCGGCGTACCACGGCGAGTCGATTGTGCTGCGTATTCTGCGTCCCGATTCGGTGAAGATCGGCATCACGGGCATGGGCTTTGAGCAGGACGACTACGAGCGTTTCCAGAAGATCATTCGCCAGCCCAACGGCATTTTCCTCGTGACGGGACCGACTGGTTCGGGCAAAACCACGACGCTCTACGGTGCGCTGCAGGAGTTGAATCGCCCCGACAAGAAGATCATCACGGCCGAGGATCCGGTGGAATACAACTTCACCGGCATCAATCAGTGCCAGGTGCGCGACGACATCGGGCTGACCTTCGCCAAGATTCTGCGTTCGATGCTGCGCCAAGCGCCCAATATCGTGCTGGTCGGTGAAATTCGCGATCGCGAGGTCGGCGACGTGGCCATTCAGGCGGCCCTGACGGGGCACTTGGTGTTCAGCACGCTCCACACGAATGATGCGCCCAGCGCGATCACCCGTCTGATCGACATGGGCATCAAGCCGTTCCTGGTCGCCAGCTCGATTCAGGCGATCATGGCGCAGCGACTGGTCCGCGTGATCTGCAACGAATGTAAGGAAATCGACCCCAATCCGGACAAGTTCATCCTGCGCATGCTCGGCATCACTGACGAAGACCTGCGCGGCCGGCACGTGATGAAGGGCCGCGGCTGCCAGCGCTGCGGCGGCATCGGCTTCCGCGGCCGGCAGGGCCTCTTTGAGATGCTCGAGATGAACAACGAAATCCGCGAGTTGGCCTTCAATCGCGCGCCGACCACGGCGCTGCGCAAGGCGTCGCGTGCTTCGGGCATGCGATCGCTGCTCGAAGACGGGAAGTTGAAGATCTTGCGCGGCATCACTACGCCGGCCGAAGTGGCGAAGATCGCGCAGATGGAAGGCGTGCTTTCCGAAGAATAGACGTCTCGGGCGTGCAACATCGTTCTTTTCCCGTCGCCCGACTTTTTGTCCAGTCGCCGTAGGAAAACGCTCGGCGAGGATTGTTCATTGACCGATCAAGCGCCGAAGCAGTTGCGCGAGGGCGTCGTTCCGACGATCGCCCGCGACGGAATTATCAATCTCGACAAGCCGGTCGGAATCACGAGTGCCCGCGCTCTCTATCGCCTGCGAAAGGAAACCGGCCTGCGCAAAAGCGGGCACGCCGGCACGCTCGATCCGCTCGCGGAAGGCGTGCTGCTGATCTGTTGCGGCAAGGCGACCAAGCTAGTCGAGCGGCTGATGGCATTGCCGAAGGTCTACCGCACGACGGCTCGGCTGGACGTGACGAGTGCCAGCTTCGATGCTGAGAAGCCGTTCGAGCCGATCGAGTGTAGCCATATTCCGACACGCGAGGAGGTCGAAACCGCGCTGGCGAATTTTGTCGGCGTCAGCGAGCAAACGCCGCCCGCCACCAGCGCCGTGAAAATCGCCGGTCGGCCGGCATACAAACTCGCGCGGCGCGGCAAGACCCCGGAGCTGAAGTCCCGCCCCGTCACGATCCATTGGACGCGTGTGCATTCCTTCACGTGGCCGACGATCGATTTCGAGATGTGCTGCGGGCGAGGCACATACGTCCGCGCCCTGATTCGCGACCTTGGTCTCAAGCTGGGAACGGGCGGCTGTCTGACTCAGCTCGCACGAACGCAAATCGGCCCGTTTTGTCGCGCGGACGGCATTGGATTTGACGCGCTTCGGCCGGGTGGCGACGAAGTGCTGATTCCATTGGAGCGAGCGGAATCGCTGATTGCCGCCGCAGCATCCGGGATTCCCGAGCCTACCTCGTAGATATCTGCGCATTCGCCAATCCTCCGCGCAGAAATCGCCTGTTCCGCCCGCCTGCGCGCCGCGAAATCCCGATGGTTTGGAAGGCAGCGCGCCGAGGATCGTCGCGCATATCATGGTGGGAAGGGCCGCATGGCCGACGTATTGAATCAGGCCGATATCGACGCGCTACTGCAATCCGTGCAGACCGAGGAGATTTCGCAGCCCGCGCCATCACCGCCCGCAACGCCGTCGTTCGCGTCGCAGGGCGGCCCGACCGACGACTTCCCGGCGCTCGAGCCTTACAATATCGCTGTCGAAGCGCACACCTACGACTTCAAGCGGCCGGAGCGCGTCAGTAAGGACCAGATCCGCTCGCTCGGTTCAATACACGAGGTTTTTGCACGAAACGCCGGCGCGACGCTCTCGAACATGCTGCGCACGATCATCGACGTGAAAGTCGTCGAGGTCGAACAGCTCACTTACAGCGAATTCATCCATTCGCTGCCGAACCCGACCTGCTTCATGGTGCTGAAGGCTCCGCCGCTCGAAGGCGAGATGTGCATGGAGCTCAGTCCGCTGATCGTCTACCCGCTGATGGATCGCATGCTCGGCGGCAATAGCTCCGAGTTGTACATCCCGCAGCGCCCGTTGACGTCAATCGAATGGCGGCTGATGGAACGCATCGCGGAGCGTCTGCTCGAACACCTGTCGGAAGTGTGGCACAACCTCGTGGATGCGCACTTCGAGATTTCGCACACCGAAAGCAATCCGCAGCTCATTCACATCGTCGCGCCGACCGAGGTCGTCGTATTCGTCACGTTTGAGATCAAGTTCGGCCAGTTTGCCGGCACGATGAGCCTCTCGATTCCGTTCAATACGATCGAAGCCGTCATGGGGCATCTCGGTTCGCAGGCATGGTTCTACAAACCCAAGCCCGCCAACGAGGTGCAGCTCAAACGGCTAAATCGCAGTCTAACGCGCGGAGAAATCGCTCTGACGGCGTTTCTGGGCCGCACGACGATCAAGCTCTCCGAGCTGCGCACGCTCCGCTCCGGTGATCTCCTGCCGATCGACAAACGCGCGAATGCGTCGCTAGTTGTACAAGTAGGCGGACGAAACAAGTTCACAGCGTTGCCGGGCCAACTTCGCGGCCGGAAAGCCATTCGCCTGATCGGCGCGGCCGATCCGGATGATCCCCTCTGATTTGCTCCGCTTGTTCGTCTTGCCCCTCGCCTGCCACGGCCAACACGCTCGCACTTTCGCCGCCTGATTGATCCTCGTAGCATGGTCAGAATGTTCCGCTGGGTACGACGGCGCGCGTGCGACGACAGGTCCGAGGGGGCCTGGGATTGCTCGTGCTGGTCTCCTGGATGCATGCCGTTTCACCCGCGAATTGGCTGATCGCCGCTCCACTGCCGGTTCCGTTGGGCAGCTTTCCCTGCGCCGGCCATGCGTGCGGCTGCCTGACCGCCGAGCAGTGCTGGGACCACTGTTGCTGCTATTCCGTTGCCGAGCGAATGGCCTGGGCGGAGCAGCAGCATGTTTCTGCCCCCGTCAACCTGAGGACGCTCGCGGCCGGGGAGCAGAAGTCATGCTGCGCAGCGCACCACCACGACGACGTCGCGCCTGGGCCGCGATCCACTTTCGACCAGCAGACGAAAGACGTACCGGAATCGCCAACTTGCTGCACGTCCATCTCGCCCGCGCGTTGTCACGGCATCTTTCACACGCTGAACGGCGGAGTCATCGCGCCGACACCCGCGCGTGAGCCGGAATCAATCGCGACAGTTACGCCGCCGTCGACGCGCGTTGATTTGCGCTGCCAATCACCCACGTCACTGTCGCTGCCGCCAGCGCCGCCTCCGCCCCGCGCCTGATCCTCGGGCGTTCAGGGTGATCACAACTGCGCGAATCGCTCTCGGTTCGCGATGGGCATTGCTTGCTGGAGTCGACGATGCGTCGTGCATTCGCGCGCGCGATCGCGCCTGCCTTCACGTTGGTCGAGTTGCTCGTGGTCGTGGCGATCATCGCGCTGCTGCTCGCAATCCTGCTGCCGTCGCTCTCGGCGGCGCGGGAATCCGCGAAAAGCACGCGCTGTCTCGCGGGACTGCACAACATCGGCCAGGCGGTGACGGCCTATCACCACGACAACCGCGATTGGTTTCCGCTCAGCAGCCACACGGCCGCGAGCATCATCAGTCCCGGGGCGTGGCTTCAGTCGCTCGTGCCGCTCGGCGTGCCGCCGGAGGCGCGCGTCTGTCCCAGCGATCTCTTCGCCAAGCAAAAGCTCACCAGCTATGCGACCAACGATTACCTGGAGCCGCTGACGGCTGGGATCGACTTTGATCCCATCTCGCACAAAACCCTGCCGGGCGGCCGAACTCGGGCGCTCACGCGCCTGACCGAGCTGCCCAACGCCGCGGCCACGATCTACGTGGTCGAGCCGCGCGGTGAAGGCACGATCGATCACATTCATGCCGTCGGCTGGATGGTCGCCGCGGATGTTTACGGCGTGCTCGACGTCGAGCGCCATCGCGGCGGAGCCAGCTACCTCTTTTGCGATAGCCACGCGACGCGCGTCGGCTGGCCGCACTTGCGCGACGGCTTTGCACCGGAATCGAATCCGTTTAACCCGGAGACGGCGCGCTGAGCGTCCGCATGGCGGCATGCCGCGGTGCGGGAGCAAAGGCGTGTCTTTCCGAAATCAGTCATGGAGATATTGAGACATGCGTAATTTCAAGGTTGCCATCTTGACCGCCTTTTCCGCTCTGGCTGCCGTTCCCTTTGCGGCCGCCCACAATCATCTGACCGTCGACACGCCCTCGGGTAGCCCGGGTGAGCAGGCAATCATTGTCACGGGCTACTACGCGGAGGATGCGACCATCAGCATCGATCCCGACGGCCACATGTTGGATGGCGCCGACGTTCTGGTTTACGACGTTGCGGAAGAACTCACCGGCGCCGGCGCGCAAGACGGCTGGGCGGCGGCGGACGAACTCACGTTAACCAGCGATTTCTTCTTCGCGACGGGGCGGCTGAATGGCGGAGACTTTCATTACGAGATCGCCGACGTGCGGCCCGTAAGCGGAGGCGGCGCGGCTCGGGCAGCATGGCTGGTCGCGTCCTCGTCGATTCAATTGCGTGCGTTGAGTTCGGCAGCCACGCGGCTGGACCGCAGCTTCGAAGTCGGCATCGGCGGCCATGAGCACGGCCAGATTTTCGCCGTCAGCCAGCAGGGGGTTTATGACATCACTCTGATCGCGTGGGACTCAAACGGTGTCTATGCGGATTCCGAGCCTGTGACTTTTCGCGTGAACGTGACGGCTGGTCCGCTGCCGTGCGCGGGCGATCTCAATGGCGATCATGTGGTCGATCTGGCCGATCTCGGCAT
>JBGAJB010000208.1:0-5430 GCA_044225155.1 Phycisphaerae bacterium
CGCGTTGTTTTAATTTGGCGGAGGGCGAACTTTGCCACATCTGCCTGGATGAGTGGCGCGATCGCGGCCAGATCGTCGTAGTCGAGCAGCCCAAGGATTTGCTGGCGCTGGAGGCGACGGGCCTGATTTCCGGCGTGTACCACGTGCTCATGGGGCACATTGCTCCGCTGGACGGCATCGAGCCGCAACATCTGACGCTCAGCGCGCTGGTGCAGCGCGTGCGCGGCGGCGGGGTGCGCGAATTGATATTGGCGACAAACCCAACCGTCGAGGGTGACGCGACTGCGCTCTACATCACGTCGGCGCTGGCGGATCAGAAGGATCTGCGAATGAGCCGGCTGGCACGCGGCCTTGCGCCGGGCGCCCACATCGAATACGCGAATCGTTCCATGCTCGAAGAAGCGTTTCGCGGTCGGCGAGCGCTGGACTGACGGGCCTCGCGCGCCGCTTCCGATGGCGCTGTTCGTTACCGCGGTTCATCGCACTTCGCGGGAGCGGCGCCCTCCCGGTTTCGCAGGGGGTTTGCCGTCATTCCGGCTACTGCGGCTCGTCCCCGCCAAGATCAAGCTCGCCCTCGTCACCAGCGGCCGGCTCGGCCGCATTTGCCGGCGTCTTCGGGGCCTCGGGCGTCGTGTAATAATCGAGACCGCGCATCAGTTTTTCGATGTCGGCCTGGCGCATGAGGAAGATTCGCTTCTGCTCGACCCAGGCGGTCTTACGCGGGAGCTCGCCGGCCTGCACCTGATCGATCTTGAGCGTCACCGTTTCCGGCTTCCCCTCTCTCGTGGCGGTGATCGTCACGGTCACCGGCGCTTGGTCGAGGCCGGCCTTGGCGAGATCGCCGTCCTTGTACGCGAGGTAGCTTTCGACGCGCATCTTCGACAGCTCTTCGGCGAAGTCGTTCAGCTTCTTCGACACGACCTTCACCGTCGGATCAGGCACGTAGCGCCACTCGCTGCCTTCGCGCGTGAAGTCGACGGTTCCGCCGTTGGAGACGACCTTCAGGCCGGTGACCACCTTGCCGGTGAAATCGAAGAGATTGCGCCGCACGAGTTCGCCTGAGAACACGCGCCAGATCGATTCGTCGAGCTCGAAGACATAGGGCTCGTCGTCCTTCTGGAGATACGTTTCGTTGTTCACGCGCGCGATGCGAAGTGTGTGTTTGACGATCTTGGTCGCGGGCGCCGACTGGGTCGCCGGAGCACTTTCGCTGCTGGGCGCGGATTGCGGGGAAACGGGCTTCGTCAGCGTGACGTTGATGACCAGCGCCGGCTTGTCGAGGCCGTACTTCTTCGCGTCGTCCTTCGCGACGACTTTTTTCGCCCGCAGAGCCGCGAGGTCATTGGCAAATTCGCGGGCCACGCCGGCGTCCGGCGGCGTGTCGGCCGGCTGGAGCATGAACCACGCGCCGCCTCGCTTTTCGAGCACGCTCTGGCCGCCGTCGCCCCGTGTCACGTCAAAGGCCGTCACCTGGTCGGGCGTGGCGCGGATGATCTCGCGCGAGCGGAGGCTCAAGGGCGTGACGGCCAGGCGATTCGCCTGTTCGACGCTGATGACCTGCACGATGCTCTGACCGGCGACCTGCACGTACGTATTGCGGCCGCTGGGCGTATTTGCGCCGACGCGCAGCTCGATCGGCTCGGCGGAGGAGGCGATCGTGCCCTTCAAAACGGCGCGGGGCATATCGAGGCCGTAGTCGGCCGGGTTTTTCGGGTCATCGACAAAGTCGATGGCCTGCACATCCTCGAACGCGCTGACGAGACTCTTAGCCGCCTCGAGATCGAGATCGGCCAATTCGCCTTCGCCTTTCCAGCCGGCGATGCCCTCTTTCTTCAGCGCGACCGTTTGATTGCCGGCCGTCAATTCCATCTGCGTCACGTCGCCGAGTTTGACGCGCGTGACTCGCGAGTCGCGAAGCTCCGAGAGTCTCGGAATGAGGCGCTCGATGGACGTTTTGTCCGCCTGTGCGATCCATTCTTCGTCGGGCAGCTTGATGAAGCGCTTGGTATTCGCCATATCGGCGAAGCCGCCCACCAGCAGCGAATTGGTCGTGGTAATCGTTTCCATCTCGGGCTCGGCGGGCTGCGAGCCGGCCGGCTGCGTGGTCGCCTTTTTCTTCTTTTCCTCAGAGGTCACGGTGATTTTCAGGAACGGCTTTTCGAGGCCGAACTGCGCCTGCGAATCGGGCTTTTCCGCCACGAACTTGTCGACGCGCACCGACGAGAGACTCGTCGCGAGGGCCTTGATCTTGTCCGCTTTGCCCCAGGTCTTGACCGGCGAATTGATCACCCAGTCGTCGCCGGAGCCCTTGGCAAATTCGTAGTGCTTGCCGTCGTAGTCGATTTCGACCTTCACCGGCGTCTTGCGCAACATCTTCGCGACGGTCTTGGCGCGGAAATCGGAGACATCGCGCTTCAGGTCGGCGGTGTATTCGCGGCTGACGAGGTGAGTCTTATCGCCGACGCGTACATAGGTGTCGTTGCTGAGCGCGGCCTTCTTGCCGATCTCGATCTTGAATTCCTTGCCCGTCTTGTCGTAGAGCTTGAAGGCGGCCTGCGGCGGGGCGAGGCCGGCTTCGGCCTCCGTGACGCCCTTGCCCAACTCGATCGTGCGGGCCGCCGTCTGTCCGACGAGAGACGTGACGAGGCCGTCGATCATGTAGCTTTCGATCGCGGTCGACTGCGGCGCAGTCATGCGCCAGTCTTCCAGCAGGCCGTTTTCGTCCTTCGCGCCGGAGCGTTCAAAGACGAGCGCCGGCTGCCCCGGCTTTTCGATCGAGAACTTCACGATCGTCTCGCGATCGGGCTTGGGCTCGATCAGATATTTGTTTTCGTCGACCTTTTCCGTCGAATCCGCGCCCGTCTTGGCGTCTTCCTTCTTCGCCGGCGTGAACAGCACCAGCGCGCCACCCGCGATGACGAGGACCAGCAGAATGACCGTGGTTCGGAAATTCATGAACTACCTCCGTCGCACGAACCAGACAACGCCGCCAACCACCAGCGCCAGCGCCGGCCAGACACCCACGAGAAAAGTCCGCACCCAACTCGCCGACTCGTCCGTCAGCTTGGAGAGGCGCGGCACGTCGCCGCTGGCCGGGCCGACGGCGATGCGATCCGCCTCCCCGGCGGCCCAGTGCACGGCGCTGATGAACAAATCCGCGTTGCCGGGGAACAGGTAGGCCTTCGCGATGCCGCCGGACGTGAGAACGGCCTGGGCCATGTCGAGCATTTCATCGCCGATGAAGTTTTGCGAACCAAAGACCACGAGGCGGTGCTTGCCGTCATCACCGACGACGGCCACCGGATAAGGCGAGAGAATGTCGTCGTCGTAGGGTTTGGTGCCCATCTTCTGGCTGCGCATGTCCCCGACGAGCCGCTGGAAATTCGCGACGGCCCAAACGTTTTCAGTCTTGGCCGTGTTGATGAGCGGTTCGACCTTGACGCCGGACGGCCGGCTGCCGTTTGGGGCGATCATGACCGGGCAGACGAACCAAACCCATAAGAACTGCTGCGGACCGGGCTCCAGGATCGGATTCGACGTGAGCGAGAACGCCTCATCGGTCACGACGGGCGGACGCTGCCCGCCCAGCCCCCACAGGCCCGGCGCCTGCGGATTCGGCGCGAATTGCACGGTGAGATGCGACGTCTTCACCTCGATGCCCCAGACGCTCTTCAAGTAATCATTGAACTCGTACGGCGGAGCGCCGAAGGGAGACTGACTGCTGGCGATCGGCCAGTTGGCGAGGAAGATCGCCGCAGTAGCGCTGTTGACCGCGTCCTCGATGAGCTTCTTCTGGTCCGGCGTGATGCCCATGGGCGGACGCGGCTGATTCGGATTCTGCGGCGGCGGCTCGGGCTGCAGGACGACGAGGATCGTGCGCGCCACTTTTTCGAGCTTGGGCGGAGTCTTTTCCGCGGCCACGTCCCACTCGGCCGTCTCGAAATTCTCCTTCGTCAACGACTGATTGATCTTGCCAAAGGGCGCTTGGGGCAGTTGCTGCATCATCGGGTTGAATTTGCTGAAATCGGGCTTCAGCAGCGGCTCGCCTCCCACGCGAACGAAGATGACGCCCGTGCGTTCTTTCTGCGTGAGTTGCAGGATGGCCGACGAGATGGCGCGCTCGCCGGTGAATTGCCGATCGTCCTCATCCGGACCGCGCTGTTCATCGGGTCCGCGGAAGCTCCAAACTTCGTCATAACGAAGAACGCGGGCTTCCTCGGGCGTTTCAATGACGACGGTATTTCCGCCCTTGAGCGTGTTGTACAAGTCTTCGATTTCGACTTTCTTGAGGTCCTGCGTTTGCTTGATCATTCCATCGATCTTCCCCAGCAGCGGCTGGTACCGCTCGCGCGCTGTGGCGAAGAACGATTGTGCTTCGGCGGAAATGCCTGACATGCTCTGCGCGGTGGCCATCCATTCTTCCGCGCCTTGCAGAGCGGTGCGGGCCTGAGGCAGCATCTTTTTGATGGCGTCGATCGCGCGGCCGTACCCGGGCAACTCGGCTTCGAGGGCCGCCTTTACGTCGTCGCCGGTGAGGGAAACCTCGCGCGCCGCTTCGGAGAGCGTGGAGTATTGGATGAACAATTCGCGCGAGCGATTGAGGATCGGGTCGGCTTTCGCCAGCTCCTCGATCTTCTTGACGTCGCTCTGCATGACATCCGAGAGCTCCTTTTGCAGTTCCGGGAAAGACTTCAGCACGGCCTGATGCGGCGCGGATTCGTCTTTGTATTTGGGCTTTTCCTTCAGCCGCGCAAGCAGGGCGGCCACTTCGTTCGGATTGGACTGCGGATCGATCATCCGCGGCTTGAATTTCCCGCCCCCGGCATTTTCGTAAAGATCAAGCAGGTCGCGCAGCCGGTTGTAATGCTTCTCGGCAAATTTCCGCACGTCCTTCGCGGCCAGCGAATAAAGGCCGGTCACGGTGACGTCCTCATTCAGGCCGCGGACGAGCTTGCGACTGCGCTCGCTGAGGCTGTTCGAGCCGGCGCTGCTCATGTCGAAGCTGCCGCCGAAGCGGCCGGCGGCCCAGACCGCCAGCACGACGGCCGCGATCGCGAGCACCGCGACCAGGAGAACGTTCGCGCCGTAGACAAATCGCCGCCGCGAAGCGTCGAACGTGTTTTGGGCTGCTACCGCCATCGCTTGGACTCCACGACCTTGACCGCCAGGAATACGAACACGGCCGCGACGCCGAGGAAAAAGACGACGCTCTCGACGCCGATCAGTCCGCGGTTGAACTGATCGAGGTGCCGCAGGATGTTGACGCGCTGGAGAATCTCGCGACTCGTGCCCTCGGATTTCTGCACGAGCCAGGCCGCGAACCAGACGAACAGCACCAGCGGAATCGCGCCGATCATCCACGCCACGATCTGATTGCGGGTCAGGCTGCTGGCGAAGATGCCGAAGCCGACGAAAGCGACGCCGGCCAGC
>JBGAJB010000208.1:5496-6385 GCA_044225155.1 Phycisphaerae bacterium
TACTTCCACAGGACGATCAGGTAGATCAACGTCGCGCCGAGCATGATCGCGTAAAAGCAGACGGCCGCGATGAACTTGCCCAAAACCATCTGCGCGTCGGTGATCGGGGCCGTCATGAGCGACTCGATTGTGCCGCTGCGGTATTCCTCGCTGATCGAGCGCATCGTGATCGCCGGGACGAGGAACGCGAGCACGTACGGTGTAAATTCGAAGATGCTGCGGAGCGTGGCGGGCTTGCCGGGACCGAAGTTGCCCAGGCCGGCCATGATCACGCCGGTCAGCAGTAGAAAGCCGCAAATGACCGTGTAACCGATCGGCGAATAGAAGAGCGAGCCCAGCTCGCGCTGCATGATCGCCACGACATTTCTCATGAGGCGTCTCCGTCGCGCGTGCCGGCCACGATCTTTACGAAGAAGTCTTCGAGCGTGGCGATCTCGCGCCGCAGTTCCCGCACCGACCAGCCCTTGGTCGTCGAGAGGCGATAAATTTCTTCACGCAGGTCGCTACGGGCCGAGACCAGCACGCGCACCCAGCCGTTGCTCGAGCTGGTCTGGACATCGGTCGCGCCGGTCAGGCCGCGCACGCCGCTGGCGACGTCGGCCTCGGAGCCGCGAATCTCAGCGATGAGGCGCGACTCGCCGCTGAAGCGCTGCCGCAGCTCGTCAGGCGTACCGGAGGCGACCAGGCGGCCCTTGTGAATCATGACGATCCGCTTACAGGTCGCCTCAACCTCAGGCAGGATGTGGCTGCTGAGGATGACGGTGTGATCCTGCGCCAGTTCGCGAATGAGCGAGCGCGTCTCGCGAATCTGTGTCGGGTCCAGGCCGACGGTTGGTTCGTCGAGAATCAGGACTTTGGGATTGTGCAGCAGGGCGTCCGCGAGGCCGAC
>JBGAJB010000209.1:0-6108 GCA_044225155.1 Phycisphaerae bacterium
CAGGCCGAGAAAGTCCTTGATCTGCAGGGTCGCGATCACGACTGCGATGCCGGCCGTGAAGCCGGTCGTCACGGGATGCGGCACGAATTCGATTAGGCGCCCGAGCCGGACCATTCCGCCGACGGCGAGCATGATGCCGGCCATCACCGTCGCGACGCACAGCCCGCCGAGACCGTATTGATGCGAAATCGGGGCCAGGATCACGACGAAGGCGGCCGTTGGGCCGGAGACCTGCACGCGCGAGCCGCCGAGCAGGCCGATGATCGCGCCGCCGATGATGGCGGTGTAGAGGCCATGCTGCGGGGGCACGCCGCTGGCGATGGCGAGCGCCATCGAAAGCGGCAGCGCGACGACGCCGACGACGAGACCGGCGAGCAGGTCGGCGCGAAAATCGGCGGCGCGGTATCCGGTCTTGAGTACGGAGCGAAGAGCGGTGGCGAAAATCGGTCGCGGCGCCTCAAGCGGCGCGTGCTCCAATCGGTGCGGCATTTGTCGCGCAGGATAACCGAAGCGCGCCGACACCGATCGTTACGGCAATGTGGACGGTAGAGGGTCAGTTTGAACCACACGGCGCCCCCATCCGAGGCCCGACCGTAAAGGAGGGCGTTTGTTCGCGGGTGGAAACGACCCCTCCCTTACAGTCGGGGCTCTGCCAGGTGCGCTTTCGCTCAAACTGAGCGAATACCCATCGGTCTAAGGCGCGGCGTACTGAAATCGCAGCACGCCATCACTCCCCACGGAGATTTCCGCGCGGCCGCCGGCCGGCGCGCGCTCCGAGAGTTCGTCGATTCGCGGGGAATCGAGATGGAGCGGCTCGACATGTGGAAAGCGCTGCAGCATCCGCACCAGCCCGATCGCCACCCAGGCGTGCGCATCAGTGGCCAGCTTTTCGCCGCGATACTCGGCGAGATCGAGCGCGATCAGGCGCAGCACGTCAAACGGACTCGTCGCCTGCGTATGAAAGAGTTGCGGGTCCACTTCGCCGCTGAGTGTGTATCCGGAACGCCGATTACTTAGCAGGCTGCTCGGCTGACCGGTTTCCGCGCGAATCTTGGCCGCGATGCGCCGATCCTCGGTGACCAGCGCCACCGTCGCGCTGACGGCGTCGCCGCTGCTCTCCAGTTGACACAACCCCAGCGATGTCTTTCGAGATGTGTCGGCCGGGAGCACGCCGTCGTACTCGGCCGGACGTTGCCCGAGTGAGAGTGCCGCGTAGCGCGATTGCGCACAGCCGGTGCTCAGCGCAACGACGCCGATCGAAAGTGCCAGCACGAGGGACATTGCTCCAGGCGACTGAATTGCGTGACGCTGTTTCATGCCCGCATGATGGAGCGCTGCGGAAAACGCGACAAGGCTGAAGCAGCTTGGCCGCTCCAGCCTTTGTCACTCGATTCGCAACGAATTCCGCCGCGGACTACCCGCTACGGATTGATCGTCGCCTGATATTTCGGCGCCGGCGGATCGCCGTCCATCTTCACAATGACGGCGGACTTCTTTGCGTTGCGCTTCTCGTCGATGGTGATCTTGCCCGTGACCGCGACGAAATCCTTGGTGGCCGCAATCGCGTCGCGCAGGTCCTTCCCGCCCAACGACTTCGCGCGTTTCATCGCGTCGAAGAGAATCTGCGCCGCGTCATAACCCAGCGCGGCGAGGCCGTCCGGCGTCGCGCCGCCGAATTCCGCCTTGTATTTCGCGATGAAGTCCTTCACGCGCGGATCGTCCTGATCCGGGGCGTAGTGATTGGAGTAGTAGCTGCCGACGATCGCGTCCTTGCCGATCTTGCCGAGTTGCTCGGAGTCCCAGCCGTCACCGCCGACGAAGGGCACTGTGATGCCGAGTTTGCGAGCCTGGAGGGCGATGTTTCCCACATCGGTGTAGTAACCGGGAATGTAGATGATGTCCGGTGCGGAGCTGCGCAGCGTTGTGAGTTGGGCCGTGAAATCCTGATCGCCGCCGGTGTAGGTCTGCTCGCCGACGATCTTGCCGCCCAGCTTCGTGAACGCTTTCTTGAACTCCTGCGCGAGACCCACCGAATACGGCGCCTTCTGGTCGTAGAGCAGCGCCGCCTTGCCGGCCTTCAGGTTGTCATGCGCGAATTTCGCGCCGACGTACCCCTGGAACGGGTCGATGAAACAGACGCGGAAGATGAAATCGCCGACCTGCGTGACGCGCGGATTCGTCGACGACGGCGAGATCATCGGCACCTGCGCTTCCTGGCAAACCGGACCGCCCGCGAGCGACAAGCCCGATGCCACTTCGCCGAGCACCGCTGCGACATGGTCGCTCTTCACCAGCCGCGTCACGGCCAGCGTCGCTTCCTTCGCGTCGCCCTTCGTGTCGTATTCCTTCAGGTCGATCATGCGGCCATTGAATCCGCCCGCCGCGTTGAATTCCTTGATCGCCAGCCGGATGCCGTTGGACGTCGATTGGCCGAAGGTCGCCTCGGACCCCGTCAGCGAGCCGTAGTGCCCGATCAGAATCGGATCCTCGACCGGCGGCGCAGCGGCCTGCACCGCGCGCATGGGCATGAAAGCGAAACTGCCAATGACTACGGCGAGGCCGAGTCGGGCAAAAAACCGCATGCTCTGCATTACACGACTCCCTGATTGGCTTTGACACCCACGCCGGCCGGCCCAAAACGGGCGGACGTGCGCCCAAGAAAATAGACACCGAACACACTCAAAAGTAGTCGAATCGCCGCACGGATTCAAATCCGGTCACGCGCGACTACGCCGCGTCGATCAGCTTCAACAGTGACGCGAACTGCCGCAGCAGCGTCGCGCGGAGCGCGGCGTGTTCCGGCTGGCGTAGCTCCGGGTCGCGGGCGATCAGGGCAAACGCGTCATCGCGGGCAAGTTCCAGCAGTTCGAAATCGTCGACCAGGCTCGCCACGCGCAGCGTCGGCAAACCATGCTGCCGCGTCCCGAGCAGTTCGCCCGGCCCGCGCTGCCGCAAATCCGCTTCGGCAATCCGAAAACCGTCGTTGGTCTCGGCCATCGCCCGCAAGCGCTCGGCCGCTTTTGAAAGGTCCATTTTCTTGGCGTCGCGCGCCGCGCCGGCCGCCCGCACGCCCGATTCATACGCGATCAGAACGCAAAGGCCGTCCTGAGAGCCGCGCCCGACGCGTCCCCGGAGTTGATGAAGCTGCGAAAGGCCGAAGCGATCCGCGTGCTCGATCACCATGATCGTGGCCGACGGAACATCGACGCCGACTTCAACCACGGTGGTGGCGACGACCGCATGAATCCGGCCGGCACGGAACTCCCCGATCACGCGCGCCTTTTCGTCGGGGGACATTCCGCCGTGCAGCAACTCGACGCGCAGCCCGTGCCAGGGGCCCTTCGTCAGCCGGCGATACGCCTCTTTCACGGAGAGCAACGCCTTCCCGCCCGCGGTCGTGGCCTTTCCGCTGCGTTGCGGAGGCGCCTTGGCGGCCGCTTCTGGCTCATCCTCTCCGATCAGCGGACAAACGACGTAAGCCTGCTCGCCGGCCTCGAGCCGCGTGCGCACATACGTCATCACGGTTTCCCACTGCCGCGCGGTGACGACCTTCGTAATCGTCTTGCCGCGCCCCGGCGGCATGCCGCGCACGATCGAAATATCGAGATCGCCGAACACGGTCATTGCCAGCGTCCGGGGAATGGGCGTCGCGGTCATGACCAGGTAGTGCGGCAAGGGGCCCTTGGTGCGAATGCGCGCCCGCTGCAACACGCCGAATTTGTGCTGCTCGTCGACGACTACCATCGCCAGATCCCGAAACGACACGTCCTCTTCCAGCAGCGCCTGCGTTCCGACGACGAGGTCGACGCGTCCCGCCTCGATGTCGCTCAGCAGCCGGCGGCGCTCGCTGGCGCTCAATCCGCCGCGCAGCAGGGCCCGGCGCACACGGCTGCCGGCGAGATAGCGCTCGATGTTGTTGAAATGCTGCGTGGCGAGCAATTCGGTCGGCGCCATGATCGCCGCCTGAGATTTCGCAGCGACGGCGGCCAAAGCGGCATACAAGGCCACGACGGTTTTTCCGCTGCCAACATCACCCTGCAGCAGTCGCGTCATCGGCTTGCCGCTCGCGAGGTCGCGTGTGATTTCGGTGATCGCGGAGTTCTGCCCCGGCGTCAGGAGAAACGGAAACCGTCGCCGGATGCGGGCATCGATCTCCGGCGATACGTTCAGCTTGCGACCCGGCTGCGCGACGACCTGCCGCCGCCGCAGCGCGAGCGCCAGCTCCATCAGCAGCAATTCCTCATACGCCAGCCGCCGCCGCGCGCTCGCGGCCGCGGCTTCGTCACTTGGGAAATGCGCGCGGCGGACGGCCTGCTCGCGCAGCGGCAACTCCCTTTTCGCGAGCAGCGCTTCGGGCAAAAACTCGTCCACGGGTAGTCGTTTTTGGGCAAAAACTGCCTCCACCACGCGGCGAATCATCGAACTGGGCAGTTCCTGCGACGCGGGATAAACCCCGAGCAAACGCGCCCCGGTCTTGCGCTCCGGCAACGCCGCATCCGGCGCGAACACCGTCACGCGCGGCTGCACCAGCTGAAGCTCATCGTTGTAAAGCTCCACTCGCCCGCTCGCGATGACTGTCGCACCGGGGTAAAGCCCATGGCCGCCCTGCGGCTGGTTGAACCAGCGCAGCGTGCAGCGCCCAGTCCCATCGTGAATCTGGGCGCTGAAGTGCGGCCAATTTCCGCGTACGCGCCGCACTTCGCCGCGAACGGTGGCCAGCGTGTCGGGCTCGAGTTCGGAAATTTCCACCTCGCCCGATTCGAGCTCGTAGCGGAACGGAAAGTAAGTGAGCAGATCGCCGACCGTGCAAAGCTTCAGCGCTTCAAACTGCGCCGCCCGCCGCGGCCCCACGCCGCGAATGTACTGCAACGGTGTGTCGGCCCGCAGGTCGGACATGTTGCCGGTAAGAATAGCGGCCAAAATTTCGTTGCGCGCCGCTCAGCAAGTCGTCTCCGAGTGTCGTGGCAGTGGCAATGATCAGCGTCAGAGCAGGCCGCGCGCCGCGAATGCCTCGAACCCACCGGATGAGTCCCGGGGGCTGAGAAATCGAATTGCGACCGGAACAGCTCAGCCGGCGCTTAAACTAACCAGCATGTTCTCCTACCGGCTCACCGACGACGCCGAGCTACGCCTCAGCGAAGAGCGCTACGCCGAAGCGGCTGCCGCCGTCGTCGCGACCCACCGGGAATATCTCTCGCAGTGGCTGCCGTGGACCGCCACCGCCACGGCCGACAGCATTCGCGCCTATTACCGCCTGATCATGGATCAACACGCACGCGGTGAATCTCTGCACGCCTTGGTGCTCGTTCGCGGCGAAGTGGCCGGCGCGATCGGCTTCCACCGCATCGAATGGCTGAACTTCGCGACGGCGATCGGCTACTGGCTCGCGCCGCCCTATCAAGGCCGCGGACTGATGACGCGCGCCGCCGCCGCGTTTCTCGAACACGGCTTCATGACGCTCCGCCTGAACCGCGTCGAAATTCGCTGCGCGCCCGAGAACGCTCGCAGTCGAGCGATTCCAATGCGGCTCGGATTCCGCGAAGAGGGAACCGCCCTCGAAGCCCAGCGCCTCGGCGACGGCTACACCGACCTCGTCGTCTACGCCCAGCTCGCACGCGAATGGGCCGCGACCCACGGCCGCACACTCCCAGCCCCCAAATCCGCCGCCGCCGGACAGGCGTTTTTTGTGCAGATGAATCCGCGGAAGTGAATCGTCACGAAGGATGAGTCGTGAACTGATCCACATGATCGGCACCAGGTGGAACTAGGGAAAGCGCTGAGCCGCGAGAGCGATTGCCACTTCATCGCGTTCTGACCCGCACGGCTCGCATCGCGCCCAAATCCGCCACCTCCCAAAATCCAGTTTTTCGTTTCAACCATGGTGAAACTTCGAGCGCCGCGCGCTTCCGCCGTCGCGATTCGCTACGGTGTCGGAAGGAGCAGACCGTGGAACTCCATTTCGAAACCATCGTCCCGGCGCGACTGTCCGATGTCTTCGCGTTCTTCGCCGACCCCCGCAATCTCCCGCGACTGCTGTCCGACTGGCCCTACTTTCGGCTGCTTTCATGCGATGGACCGGTTCGAGTCGGCGGCGTCATGTGGGTCGAG
>JBGAJB010000210.1:0-6308 GCA_044225155.1 Phycisphaerae bacterium
GAAAAACGGACTGCAGGCACCGAACGGCGAGCGCGCTGCCGTTGCGATATTCGTATCTCGATATCGGTGTCCCGGTGCCGGTTTCCCAGCGAGACGGGTCCGCTCGGAGCGCCGGGTTTCCGCTGGATTTGTGATGGGCGAGACTTCCCGCCTCGCGGCTTGGCGGAAGCCTGGCCCTCTCGGTGCCTGTCCGCGAATCAAGTGAAGGCCTATCGCAATCAACGACAGCTGGCGCTTCAACTTCGGTGCCGGCGTTTCGCGCTGACCAGCATCCAATTCGCTCAATGGTTTGCCCTGTGATCCAATGGCCTCCGGTACTGTGTCTCGACGAAGCTTGGGAGCGGCCGAACGCAGTTCGCGTCGTTACGGGAGGGAGCGGCGAGTGGAACCCCTAAGTCCCGCCATCTTTTGGTTCATAGGCGCTCTTTTTGTATTCGAACCAATTTGCGCCCCCACTGACCTCCCCCGCACCGGCGCCAACCACGCCTACGTCTCCAATCGCGCCCCGCTTCAGCCGGCTGCGCTCATCAAGCTGCCCGTCGCTTCCTTCAAACCTGCCGGCTGGCTCGGAAAAATCCTCACGCTGCAGCGCGACGGGCTGACCGGGCATCTCGGTGAGATCAGCGTCTGGCTGACGCGCGACGGAAACGCCTGGCTGAACCCGGCCGGGCAGGGCAAGTATGGCTGGGAGGAAGTGCCGTATTGGCTGCGCGGCTATGCGCGGCTCGCGTACACGCTCGGCGATCCGCGCATGCTCGAAGAGGCGAAGGTGTGGATCGACGCGACGCTCGGCAGCCAGCGGGAAAACGGAGACTTCGGGCCGATCCAGATGAAAAACGGCCATCGTGACCTGTGGGCCCAGATGCTCATGCTGCAGGTGTTGCAGGCGCACCACGAATTCACCGGCGATGAGCGCGTGCTGCCGTTCATGAAGCGCTATTTTCAGTGGCAGGCGACGCTGCCCGACGGCGAGTTCCTCCAGGACTATTGGGAAAACAGCCGCGGCGGCGACAACCTGGCCAGCGTCTACTGGCTTTTCAACCGCACCGGCGATGAGTTCCTGCTCGAACTCGCCCGCAAGATCGATCACAACACGGCCGACTGGCGACAGGCCGACAATCTGCCCAACTGGCACGTCGTGAATATCGCGGAGTGTTTCCGCGCGCCGGCTACGTTCTGGCTGCAAAGCGCGCAGCAGAAGGACCTCGACGCCTCCTATCGCGATTTCGCCCTGGTCCGCGAACGCTATGGCCAGGTGCCCGGCGGCATGTTTGGCGCCGACGAAAACGCGCGCCCTGGGCACACCGATCCGCACCAGGCGGCCGAGACGTGCAGCTTCGTTGAACAATTGCAATCGAACCGCGCGATGCTTGAAATCACGGGCGATCCGCTGTGGGCGGAAAACAGCGAGGACGTCGCGTTCAACACGCTGCCGGCCGCTTTCACGCCCGACTATCGCGCGCTGCGTTACCTGACCGCGCCGAATCAGGTGGTCAGCGATGCCGCGAACCATGCGCCGGGCGTTGCGAACGAAGGGCCGTTTTTCCTGATGAATCCCTTCAGCAGCCGCTGCTGCCAGCACAATCACTCGAGCGCGTGGGTGAATTACGCCGAGAGCGCCTGGATGGCAACCAACGATGACGGTCTCGCGGCCGTGCTCTACGCCGAGGGCGAACTGCGGGCCAAGGCCGGCGCCGGCGGCAAGGCCGTGACCCTCGTGACGCGCACGCATTATCCGTTTGAGGAGGACGTCGTGATCCTCGTCGGCGCTTCGGAAGCCGGCGAATTTCCGCTCTACCTGCGGATTCCGACGTGGGCCGAAGGAGCGGAGATTCGCGTCAACTCTCAAGCGGCCGACGCCACGGCAAAGCCGGGGACGTATGCACGCCTCTCGCGTACGTGGAAGGCGGGGGACGAGATCGTCCTGCATCTACCGATGAAAGTGCGCGTTCGGACGTGGGAGAAAAACAATAACTGCATCAGCGTTGATTACGGTCCGCTGACTTTTTCGCTGCTGATCGAAGAGCGTTATCAACCGGTCGCGAGCGAAAAGACCGCCATCGCCGATTCGGGCTGGCAGCCGGGGGCGGATCCGAAGAAGTGGCCATCGCAGGAAATCCTGCCGGCCTCGCCGTGGAACTACGCGCTGCTGGTCGACAAGGCCGATCCCGCGAAGTCATTCCAAGTCATGCGCGCCCGCTGGCCGCGCGATGAGCAACCGTTTCTCAACGCCAATGCGCCGATTGGGTTGCGCGCCCGTGGCCGACTTTTGCCGCAGTGGAAACTCGATGAGAACGGGTTGGCCGGCGCGTTGCCGCAGAGTCCGGTGAAATCCGAGGAACCACTCACCGACCTGACATTGGTGCCCATGGGTGGCGCGCGACTGAGAATCGCCGCCTTTCCGGTGCTCGCCGATTAGCCGATTCTGTGACGTAGCTGGATTTGGCCAGAAGCTGTGCGACTTGCGCTGAGCGTAGCGAACTAGGCGCCGAAAGCGGCAGCCGGACGCCGGGCACGCGAGCAGCCTCCGCGATTGCCGGTGGGAGAAGTTTGCTGGAACCCTACGAAATAGGTGGGCGGCCTGGCCTTATCCGATCACGCGCTCAAGGCGCCTACATCGGCGTCGGCAGCATGGCCTCCCTGGGTTCAGCGTATCGGTCCGCACAAACATGGACTCCCGGTCGCACAACGCAGGGGCTGCTCGCGGGCCCCAGCCCGCATTTGCACGACTATAGGCCGGTCAAAGAGCGAAATCCAAGCATGGCAGATTGCATGCCGCAAAGATATTTTCGTCGCTGCGCTATCGCGCGTCGCGCTCCTTGCCGACGGCGGTTCGACTCGGCATGCGTCGCCCCGTACCGTGCCGATGAGAAAGAAAAGCGATCGGCAAGCATCCAACACTTTTGAAGTGCTGAATTTGTTCGCAAGATCGCGCCTATTTATGTGGAATTTACCTGCTCGCAACCGGAATCGAACTCGCGGTTAGGATGAAGCGTGCGCGACACGCGCCGATTCGATTTCTTCCAAACGGGGATCATCGCATGCAGAAGAGCCGTCGCCGACGTTTATGGAAGATGCTGGGCTGGACGTTTGCGTCGATCACGGCGCTCGCGGTCGCCGTGCGCATCGCCATCGCGCTTTCGGTTCTGCCGGCCGCCTCCGCTTACTCATTCGGTTCGAGCGCGATCGGCATGCGGAATGGCGCGCTACAACTCGTCACGGCCAACAGCCCGCTCTCCGGCGACGGCAACACGTGGCTGGTCGGCACTGGGCGATTGCTGCTGGCGTATCCCGAGAAGCTGCTTCCGTCCCGCACGACGGCCGCGATGAGTTTCGGCGGCGGAGGAACCGCGACTGTGACTCTCAGCGTGCAGGCCTACTACGTCCCGTTGCCATTCATCGCACTGATTTGCCTGGCGCTCGCGACGTTTTTCTTTTGGACGGGGCGGCCGCGGCCGCTAGCCGGGCATTGTTCCAAATGCGATTACGACCTGCGCGGCAATACAAGCGGGCGCTGCCCGGAATGCGGGACCGAGACGGCGGAACTTCGAGCAATTCTGAGAACGTGGATTCGGCGACTGCTGGGGATGCGGCGGCCGCGTGAGATGGTTCGCGCGGCTCATTAGGGGACGAGCGTAAACACAATTCGCGTCTCGGCGGGAGCCTCGCCCTCCCGGCGAACCAGCGTTTGGAATCCTGCAGGTTGTTACGCCGGAAATGTCGTCGCGAATTCGCGCGCCGCGAGTTCGACGCAAACGCGCCAATCGCTGCCTGCGCGTTCACGAATTTGTGCGTTCTCAAAGGCGAAAATGACGGAGCGCGATGCATTTACGATCGCGCTGCCCGGCCGATCAGGAAGAAAACAAGCCTGGCACGCCTCGAGCGCTCCGCCCTGCGCGCCATAACCCGGCACGAGCAGCGGCGTCTGCGGCAGCGCGGCGCGTAACGCGCGGGTGCTCTGCAAATCTTTGGGAGCGACCACCGCGCCCACGCACGAAAGGCCGCCCACACCGAGCAGCGAAGAATTCTCAGCGCCCCAGCGTGCGACCAGCCGCGCCATGTGCTGATAGAACGCACCGCCTTCGCCGCTGAATTCATGCACCTCGTCAGCGCCGGGGTCGCTTGGGCGCACGAGCACGTACATCCCGCGTCCGGTTTGCCGGGCGTATTCGATGAACGGCTTCACGGCACTTGCACCGAGATAGCCGGCGAGCGTCACCGCGTCCGGAATACGACCTGGGTCGATGTCGAGGTCAGGGCGGGCGATGTGCCCCTTGGCATAAAGCTTGGCCGTCGAGCCGATGTCGCCGCGCTTGACGTCGGCGATCACAAGCAGGCCCGCGGCGTGAGCGCGCTCGATCAGGCGATAGAACGCGGCGACACCCGCTTCGTAATACGCCTCGAAGAAACCACTGTTGATCTTCACGGCCGGAAACACCGCCGCAACGATGCGGATCACCTCGCCGCAGAATTCTTCGAGGGCCGCAACGCAAGAGGTGACGGTCGCGGCGCGCGGCCGCAACGATTCCGGCAACTGTTCGACGACCGGATCGAGCCCCACAACCGCGGCCGTGCGGCGCGCGCGGATCGCCCGCGCGAGCCGATCGGCGTAGTGCTCCACCGCCGCGTGCTCCGGATTCGCCACATCAACTCCAGGGGGGGGAAACTGCACGCCGCGGACTTCAACCGACAGCCGACCGCGCGCGTGCCGCAAGCACCCGCTTCAGTCGCCGCTCGGCCGAGCAAGACGCCGACAGCCTAGTATTCGTCGTGATCGCCGCCGAGATCGAAATCGTCCTCTTCTTCGACTTCGGCTTCGTCCTCTTCCTCTTCGCCGGCGACGTCTTCAGAGCGGGGCGCTTCGTCATCATGATCGAACAACGAGCCGCGCATCGTCGCGGGCTCGACCGGCAGCGGCGCGGGCATCGTCGCCGGCGCAACCGACGCGATCGGCGCGCTCTTCACGGGGGTGGCCTTCATTTTGGGAGCGGCCGCCTTGGCCGCCTTGCGCGCCGCGACAGGCTTCTTCGCACTCTTGGCCGCGGGCTTGGCGGATTTGGTCGCGCCTGCCTTGGGCTTGCGGGCCTTCGGTTTGGCCGACTTCTTTTTTGGCGTGCTCGTTTTTTTCTTCCCCGCCTTGGTGGTCTTCTTCGCCGTCTTCTTTGCGGGCTTCTTGCTGCCCTTCTTCTTGGCCATGCTGCGCCCTCTGCGAGATGTTCCGACGCCGTGTCCGCGGATGGAACGCTGCCGAGATCCATCTCGGCGCGCCGCGTTTCGCCGATCAGCCGACCCGCGCGATCCGACGGGCCGTGCGCTGGCGCGGGATTATGCGCGCGCTCTTTCTTCAGCACAACGGCCGAAGAGTTGCGTTAACGCAGTCGGCGAACAGTGTGGCTCGTGATAGGTTGCCGAACGTCTAATCTTCGATGATGTCGATCGTGCGGGAGCGGTCGCGGCGAAGACCCTCGCCGATCTGGGTAGCAGGGATCGGGTCGAGGCCGGTTGTGCGACCCGCATTGATGTAAGTCCTAATCTTGGAATCAGTTAGATCGTAGATGCCGATCGGCATGAATTCTTCGGGAAGCTGCCCGAACTTCGGGAACGGGTCGAAAAACACGCCCGCCCCGGCGCCGGCCGCGCCATGGCGATCAATCTGACCGCCGCCGTCAAACGGCGAGACGCCGTGTTCGGTTCCGCGCTCCGGGCGATAGAACGCGAGCAGATCGTCCTTCGCTTTCTTGGCCTCTTCCTCGGCCAGGTATTTCTTTTGTGCTTCGGTCAACGCGAGCTTGCTGTAGTCGGGAACAAGCCGCTTGGTCGGAGGCGAGTCGTAGCGCTCGACTCCAATCTTGGCCGGCAGCGTGCGCCGCGTGCGGCTGAAGTCGGGCAGCTCCGCGCTGCTCGGCGCCATCGTCGCGAGTTGCGGATCGGGCGAAATGCTGCCGCTGTCTGGTGCGGCCGATTTCGTCGCGGCGCCCGCGACGGGAGCGGCCGGCCGGGCCTGCGGCTGCGAGGGCTGCTTGGCGATTTCCTGGCGCGGCGCGGGCGCGGCACATCCGCCGATCAGAGTCAGCGCGCCAACAGCGGCCAGCAGCCTTCGCATGGGGGCATACCTAGCGGATGGCCAGAAAATTCGCAAGCAATTTCGGCCCTTCGAGCGTCAGAAAGCTCTCCGGGTGAAACTGCACGCCGAAGACGGGCAGCGAGTGGTGGCGGATGGCCATGATTTCGTCGGGGTCGTCGTCCGTAGTGGCGGAAACGAGGAAATCGGAGGGAACACGATCGCGCGGGATGATGAGCGAGTGATA
>JBGAJB010000211.1:0-6090 GCA_044225155.1 Phycisphaerae bacterium
GAGCTTACGACGGTTCCGCGGCCGGCGATACGCTCAACTTGGTCGCGTTCATCGGCGGCGTGTCGGGCTCTCGCGGCGTGAAGGTGGGTGAGTTCCACTTTGCGATCGTGCCGGAGCCCGCTTCGTTGGCCGGTTTTGCGCTTGTGAGTCTGGCCATCGTCGGGGCGCGACGGGGTCGTTGATTGAATCTGGCGGCCATGCCGACGCCTGTTCCCGTTGGCATGACTTCGGGACAAGACGTGTCGACGCGAACGACGTCATATGGCCCCCAAACTCAGAACTGAGCGAGCACGAGCCCGCGAACTCGCACCTCCATACCCGGCACGAAGCACGAATGAGCGTCCGAAGGAGGATCGTCCATCTCGGACGCATCCCTTCGGACGCTCGCGTTCTTCTTTGTTTGAAGTCGTGACCAGCGAGCGATGTCGCCCTGAATCGATCAGCGGTCGGCTTCCACGTCGGGCACGACGGAGAAGTCGATGCGAAATCCGCCCGGCCTCACCGCATCCTGCGTAAACGTGAAGATCAGCAGATCGCCGCAGGTGTAATCGACGCCCAGCCGAACGTTCCGACCGAGTGCCGTGCCTTCTGTCGGCAGCGCGGCCGCGTCGGAATCCGATGCCGCGGAAGAGAAGTTCACCATGGACGAAAACGCCTCGGCGTCAAAGTTGGCCGTGTTGTCGGCATTTGTGTCGAGCACGCGCTGAAGGAATTCATCGGTGCCGATGGACACGTCACGGCGGCAGGTTAGCTGCACCGGCGCGGAATTCGTCAGTCCCTCAAGCCGCGACTGCATGAGCGTGACGGGGCCGGGCGGATCGCGGTCGAGCGAGTCGTACGAGCCGAAGGAAAAGGACGCGCGGAACGGCGTGCTATTGATGAATTGCACCGAGACGTTGCCGCTGCGCTCCTCGGTCTGATTGGCAACGAAGTCGCCCGTGCAGCTCACCTGCAGCACGAGCACCGTCGCCAATCCCAGCTTTGCGATTCGCATCATCCTCAGTTCTCCCGGCTGATCGCCCGGTGAAGACACTTCATACTCCAAGCTACGTCGCTTCCCAACTACGGTTCATTCGGACGGGTTGCCGGCCAGCCCGCCCCCGTACGGATGGTTCGAAGGACGGCTTCCAGCAACGTTCTCAGATCCGATTGCTGTTTCTCCGTCAGCCCTTTGCGCGACGCAAGCTGCTGCAACTGCCCCCGAAAATACGGCTCCGCCTCCTGTAGTCGGCCGGTATCTCGATAGGCGACGGCGATCCAGGCATAAACGCGCAAGCCCTGCGCGGCGTCCCGTTCAACCGCGGTTTCCCAATCCTGCAGCGCGTGCTCGAGATCCGGCGGCTGGAGCATCGTCCTCATTCTGCCGCGGGCGACAATGGAGTCCGGCGTGTCCGGGCGCCACTCCTCACCGGCTGCGAGCCGCGCCAGCAACGCGCGCATGGGCTCGCTGTTTCGCCGCACGAACAGCCCGGAGTCGTGATCGGTCACAAAGACGAGTGCCCATTCGGGATCGCGCTCCAGAAAGCGCCAGAGGTTGCCCGTGTAAAAGTCCGAGGGCAGGCGGATGAGCACGCCATCGGTGCGGGGTGACTCGTTTAAGAGCTGCCGCAGGATTTCCGGCTTGGTCTTGTCGAGGATGAGCAGGTTCACGTATTTGATGTACAGTTTTTCGTCGTAGACCTGCTGGGCGCGCCCGTCCATGTATACCTTGACGAGCGGCGCTTTGAGCATGACCGTGCCTGCCTGGCCCCATTCCACGAGCAGGTTCATCGCGACGGCATTTTTCACCAGGTATTGCACGCCCAGATTCGGCTCACGATCGAAGCGCGTGACGCGCTCGAACAGGTTGAGGTCCGGGTGCGCGGCGCGATCCGCGTAGAGCTGCTGATAGCCGAGCGCCGAGGCCGTCAATCCAATGAGCGCCGCGCCGGCCCAGAGCGCGCAGGTGAATCCAACGCGAATTTTCGAGCGCAGGCTTTCACCGAGTCGCGGCAACGCGGCCTGGTAGACCAAGACTACGCCAGGAGCGGCAAAGATATAGAACATGGGAATGAAGCGGCGAGCGAACAAGGACATGCCGAGCCCGAGCGCGGCCACCGCCACATCAAAAAAGCTCCAGTGTCGCCGCGGCTCGGCATCGTTCACGGGCGCCTTTCGGCCCATCAAGGTGAACTGAGCTGCGAGAGCTACGCCAAAGACCGACGCGGCCAGAAGTATCCAGAAGCGCTCAGACGGCGGATAGATCGAAGGCATCCCCGGCCGGCTGAACATGTAGGGCGGAATCCACTCCTGCACGGTGCGAAAGACGTTGCTGCTGGCGATCTTTTCCGGATGGATGAAATTTCCGATTCCCAGAGGGCCGAGCAGCGTCAGCAGGATCGCCGCGATGACGGCGGCGCAGACGCCGATGAGCTGGCTCCAGGACGCGACCGCCCATCGCGGCGCGAACACTTTCATTACCGCGGCGTGCGCTACGTACAGTCCGAGCAAGGCGTACGCGAACACAAAGCTGCCATGCACCATGCCGAAAAACACGAGCAGCGGCACGAGCAAAACGATCGGCCACCAGCGGCGGCGCTCGCCCTGCCCTTCGAGTGCGCAAAGCAACATCCAGAGCATTGCCAGGCAGAAAAAGCCGAGCGTCGCGGGACGGGCGCTCACAAAATCGCGACTGCCGAACGCCACCAGCGCGCCGGCCACCAGCGACCCAACGACTGACCCGCTCCGAAACCAGCAGGCCAGCCCAGCCAGGGCAAACGTCGCCAGATTTGTCAGCCAGGTGCCCCAGATCACTGCATCCGGGCCGATCCGGTCATAGAGCCAGAACGTAAGGTAGTGAGCCAGCCAGTTCTGGTTGTACCAGGGCTGGCCATGGGCGGTGTAGCTGAAGGTGTCGTGTGTGGGCACGCCCCGCCCGGCCGCCCATTCGTCGCTGATTTGCTTGCCGGCGGCGAGACTGATCCACGTATCCGTGGAGCTGTGAACCTCCAGGACGCCGTATTCCGTGCAGGCCGCAAACAGAACCAGCGCGCCCGCGACCATCAGGAAAGAGTGCCCCCGGCGCGGGGCGGAGCGGGATTCGACGGGGGTGTTCAAGCGGCCTGGCCCAACGGTGATGCCCCTGGCGGGTCCAGCTTCGGTCGGCTGGATCTCGCGCGGCATGATAGTGATCGGACGGTGCCTCGCCAAACGTGCGATTGACGCCCACGCGGTGCTCCAAATAATGAAATGGGCGGGAGTAACGTCAGCCGGGACGAAAAGGCGGGCGTTTGAACACGGCGGCAATGATCGCCGATAATGTTTACGGGATAAGGCCGAGGGGATTGGTCGCGAATGACCCTCCCGAGCGGCGTGCCGGGAGCGTGCTGCATGCGAATTCGAGTGCTGGTTTTGTCCGTCTGCTCCCTGGCCCTTTCCGGGGCGACCTGCATCCCGCTGATCGACCTGGATGCCCCCGACAAGCAACCCGCGCAGGGGCGGCAGATCGGCGTCGCCGTTTTGCAGCCGGCGGCGGATCGCACGGTCACGAGCGGAACGATTGTCGAGGTCGAATGGACGGCATCGAACCTCACCGGTTCTGAAGCGGTCGCGAGCGTCATTCTGCGTTCGCGTGCCGACCTGAGTGAGATCATTCTCGCCGGCGGCGTGCGCGTCACGAGCAGCAGCACGCATCAGACGCTCGATTGGGATACGAGCGAATTCGACGCCGGCAGCTACGACGTCGTCGTTCGGATGACCGCCGGCACGGAAAGCACGGAGGATGTCAGCGACGGAACGATCACAGTCAATGCCGCCGCGGCCTTCGACTTCACACAGCCGACGACGGATGTGACGCTGGCCGCGCCGGATCCGAACGCGCCGTCCACCGACCCCGCTCCGTCCGTGGTCATTCGCTGGACCGCGAATGATCCCGAATCGGATTCGATGCTCTCCATTGAGCTGGACCCCGACGCCAACCACGCCAGCGGCAACGAAGAAATTCTCGTCACGCGCACGATTAACAATTCGGCCGGATTCGACTCATTTACTTGGACGGGCAACGACGCGGGCGGGACGCGCGTCGACGGCGGCGTCTACAACCTCTATGCGCGCATCACGGATTCCTTCGGCACGAATCGCATCGTCGAGAGCGGCGTGCAAGTGACGGTCGAGGCCGTCCCTGACACCGGAACCACCGAGATTACTTCGCCCACCGAAGACACGACGTTCGTCGCCGGTGACCCCGATCTGTCGATCGAATTCACCGTCGGAGCGTCGGACGACGCGCTGGTCGACATCAAGATCGACTCGGATGACGTTCATCAGAGCGGCAACGAGGTCACGATTCTCAGCCAGCGGCTGGTACGTCGCTCGATGCCGGACGATACGTTTGCCTGGAACGGCACGAATTCGTCGGGAGTCGCGGTGGCCGACGGCATCTATCGCCTTTTCCTGGCCGTCAGCACGGGTTCCGGCACGCCGCAGGTCACTCAAGGCGATGGGCTGGTATTCCGCCGTTCATTCGCTGAAGAACCGCTGATCGCGCTGCTCGAACCCAATAACGACCTTACGGTCAGCAAGGGCAACTTTGTTACGATTCGTTGGCGCGACGACGATCCCGCCGGCAACAGCTCGCAGGTCCGCCTCGTGATTGACGACGATCCGAATCCGGCCGAAATGACGGAAACGGACGGGCCGGAGATGCTGATCCTGTCGGGCCGGGCGGCTTCGGGCGACGGGGTTCAGGATTCATTTTCGTATCAGATTCCCGACACGCTCGCGCCGGGGATTTACTACGTCTTCGCCTACATCGATCGCGATGACACTGCGCCGTTCGACCACTCATCGGTAGCGTCCGGCCGCATCATCATCCGCGATCCGACACAGTAGAGTTGGCGAATTGCGTCACTGGCGACAATCGGTACAGTGAGCCGTCTTGCGCGACGCCCTTCAGGCGGTGCTGCGCGAGCCTCGCGGAGCATCAGACTGCATGAGCGCCACGCCGGCCGGTCGCGACATGACGCTGCTCTTCACCTGCGTGGGGAGACGCGTCGAGCTGCTCCAGGCGTTTCGGGCGGCCGCCCGCCGGCTCGGGATCAATCTGCGCCTCATCGGCACGGATACCAGTCTGCGTTCTCCGGGCATGGCCTGCGTGGATGAGCGCTTTGTCACGGGGCGCGTGACCGAGTCTGCCTATTCCGATCAAGTGCTGGAAATCGTCCGCGAGCACAAAGTCCGCGCGCTCATCCCGACGATCGATCCGGATCTCCCCGTGATCTCCTCGCTGCGCGATCCACTGCGCGAGGCGGGCTGCGAGCCCATGATCGCCGAGCCGGGCGTTGTGGAGGCGTGCGGCGACAAGATTCGCACGTTTGAGTTTTTGCGCCGCCACCACATTGATACACCCGAGACGTTCGCTCCCAGCCAGCTTCCGCCACGTGGCAAGCGGGAATATCCCTACTTCCTGAAGCCGCGCGGCGGCAGCGCGAGCATCGGCGCCCACAAACTCGAGGACGAGCGCGATCTCGAATACTACCTCGCCAAGATTCGCGACCCGATCGTGCAGGAGTTCGTCGCCGGCAAAGAACACACGCTCGACGTGTACGTCGGCCTGACCGGCGAGCCGCGCTGCGTGGTGCCGCGGCTGCGCTGGGAAACGCGCGGCGGCGAGGTCGTAAAAGGCGTCGTCGTCAAGGACAGCGAGATCATGGAAGCCGGCCGGCGCGTCGCACTCGCGCTCGGTCCGAGCGTGCGCGGCCTCGTCACGCTGCAATGCATGGTCACGCCGCAGCGCCGCATCTGCTTCATCGAGATCAACGCTCGCTTCGGCGGCGGCGCGCCGCTGGGTATCGCAGCCGGAGCGGACTATCCCGGCTGGCTCCTTCAGGAACTGACCGGGAAGACTCCGCAAATCGCGATGGACGGATTCCACGACGGCCTGTGCATGCTCCGCTACGACTGGTCGGCGTTTGCACCGATCGATGTGAATGATCAGCCCGGAAAGGCGCTCAGCCACTTTCCGCCCTTCGATCGAATTTGATCCGAACAAACCGAGCGACCAAGTTGATGATCGCCAAAAAATGTCCGGGCCGGGCGGCTTTCGCCGCCCGG
>JBGAJB010000212.1:0-6059 GCA_044225155.1 Phycisphaerae bacterium
ACTGAGGAAAAGTAGACCGGCGAGATCATAAGAGCTAATTGTCACGCCTGGGGCGACGGCGGGATTGGAAGAAATCCAATCCGAGCCACGCCGCGATGACCGAACCGATGAGGGGTGGAACGGAAAGAACGCCCAGCGAAATTGGTGTCAGCAGGCTCGGTGCGTCGCTCAGTTTGAACCACGTCCATGAAATCGGGCGTAACTCTGTCGAGCCAAAGCGTGCCCCGCCACTCCATTCCAAAATCCAGATTGCGGGCGCGAAAACTCGACCGGCTTGATCACTCTGAAACGAATACAAGAATCTCGGTGGAGCGACGGGCGATAACGGGGCACCGCGCGTGGCAAGGCCCCGGGTTGGGCTCGTCACGTAAGTTTGATGCTGAAAGCCGAGTTCGTAGGCTGTAACGACGACGCTACCAAATAGGCAGGTACTCAGGAATATGCGGCGGCGCACGCAATTCACCTCGCAGTGAGCCACGGAAGGTGATGAGTCACGGCGCACATCTGCCGATCAGATTACTCCACCATTGACGCGAATCGTCTGCCCATTGAACCAGCCGCCCTCGGACCCCACCAGAAAGGCCACGACGCCCGCGATGTCTTCCGGCTCGCCGAGACGCTCGAAGGGCGAGGACTTGCGGGCCTGTTCGACCATCGCATCGGTCTTTCCATCGAGGAATAGCTCCGTCGCCGTCGGTCCGGGCGCGACTATGTTGACCGTGATCGTGGCGCTCAGGGCGAATGCTCCCTTCCGGCTTTTCACTCCGGCGCCCGCGAGCCCTGAGGATTTCCCGCGAGCACTTTCTCGATGCGCCGATCCGGGATCAACCAGAGCAGGGCGACAAACACATAGACGCCGCACGCCGCCCATGGGCTAAGAAATGCAAGCGCGATCCCGCCGACGTAAAGAAGCGGCGAAGCCTTGCCTTTCCAATCCCGGCCGATCGCGCGCGCAAGTACGGATTCGTTGCCATGAATGCACACCAGCGCCGATTGCAGCGCGTAGTAGGCGATAGCGCTCATCAACAACACGAAACCGTAAAGCGCGCACGGCAGCGCCGCAAAGTGATTCTCGCCCATCCAGCCGGTGACGAACGGAACGAGCGAGAGCCAGAACAGAAGATGCAGATTCGCCCACATCACGCCGCCGCTCACGTGCTGGGCCGCGTGCAGCATGTGATGGTGATTGTTCCAGTAGATGCCGAGGTAGATGAAACTCAGCACGTAGCTCAGGAAAACGGGCAACACGGGCCGCAGCGCGGCGAAGTCGGCCGCGCCGTGCGGCACTTTCATCTCGAGCACCATGATCGTGATCAGAATCGCGATCACGCCGTCGCTGAAGGCCTCGAGCCTCGATTTCGTGAATGCGGCACGCATGGGGGAATTAGAACGGATCGCGGCGTGAACTGCCCGGCCGCGCCTTACGGTGTGGTGGAGATGATCTTCTGATTGCGCAGGAAATCGGTGATGTGTCGCCAATAGGCCGCGTGATCGGACGGCAAGGTGTAGTGCGTATCCGGCAATTCGTAGTACGTCGCGTGCCGGGCGACATGCGCCAGCGCCCTACCATGCTCCACGGAAATGACGTCATCTCGCGAGCCGTGAAAGATGAGAGCAGGGCCATCCCACGTCGCGAGGAATTCGTCCGTCCGATATGGATGACGGCAGATGGCCTGCGGTACCAACAAGTGCGACGCAAAACTCGCCATGCTCGTGAAGGCGCCTTCCAGGATCAGGGCGGCCGGCGCTTCTTCGCGCGCCAGCGCAGCGGCCACGCCGCCGCCGAGCGAGCGGCCGTGATAAACGATGCGCGTCGCGTCGACTTCGGGCCGCGCTGTCAGCCAGGCCCGGAAACGCTGCAGATCAGCGGTGATCTCCGGCTGGCCGGGCTTGCCCGACGAGCGGCCGTAACCGCGATATTCGGGGACGAGCACGGACACGCCGAGCGCTGTGTAGGGCCGCTCATCCGGCCACCAGTCGTCCAGCAGCTTGTCGCTGCCGTGCAGAAAGATGACCGCCGGCCCGGGCTCTTCCGCTGAAACGCCAGCACCCGGAAAGTACCACGCTTCAACGCGCGCGCCGTCGGGCATTTCCAGCCAGACATCCTCGCCATGGGCCGGCGGCTAAAAATCCGGCTGCGCCGTGCGCGAATAGGCACCCAGAAAGATGCCGCGCCGCTGGAGCTTGTAGACGCCAAAGCAGTACAGCCCGTAAAGCCCGGCCACGGCGATCAGCGTGTACCAGAGGTATCGCAAAGTTCGTTTCTTCCGCGTCACCGGCAACATGGTATGGCAGATATGATCGCGGGATTGGCGGAATCGGCGAATCGAACCGGAGCGATCCGCGCGTGAGTTACGACGACGAAGACGAAATCATCGATCCGCTGATGCAAACCGGCGCGAAGGTGACCGTGCCGGCCCGGCCGGATTGGGGCAGCGGGGTGGTGCGCAAGGTGCTTGCCGAGCGGCGCGGCTCCGATGTCATTCACCGCGTCACCGTGCAGTTCACGCACGGAACGCGCACGCTGGTCATCCCGCCCGCCAAGCTCGCCGCCCCCAGCGACGAACCCACGCGTTCGGCCGGCTGGATCGAGACGCTCGGCGGCCGCACGCTCGACGATCGTCTGCGCGACGTGCCGGAGTCGGCCGCGAAAGTGCTCGGTTCGCCGCGCGACAAATTTACCGCCCTGCTAGCGCTCTATCGCTGGGATGCCACGCCACAACTGCTGGAAAAATGGGCACGGGCACAGACGGGCGTGGCCGATCCGCTCTCACACTGGTCACGCGACGAGTTGGAAATCGCCTTCGAGAAGTATGCGGCCGAGCGCGATTCTCTGCTGCGCACCGCCGGGGCGCTGCTGAAGCAGGCCGAAGGACCCGCAGGGCTCGCGGAGTCGCTGAATGCTGCGCCGCCAGAAAATCGCGAGCGGGTTCGCGAAGCGCTCCGCAGAGTCATTTGAGCAAAACGTCGTGCCAACCAACACGTTGCGCGGCTGGTCCCGGACTGACGCGGCGGCGCGCTCTGCTCGGCACGCGCGGCGACATATCTCTGCCGCGCATCGACGCCACCCGTTTATCCAGTTCAGTCCGGCCGGCGCGACAGAAATCCCACGCTCGACGCAAAGCAGCGTTCTCGCAGCGCCGTGTGCGCCGCCTCGCCCGCCTGATCTTCGGTGCGCAGATCGTCGACATTCGCCTGGCAGCGCGGGCAGCCGGACACGTTCAGATGAAATTCCACGTATTCCTGCCACTCGTCGCTCAGGGCTTCGAGCAAGAAGCGCCCCAACGTCGAGCGCTTCAGGCATGACACGCCCTCGTCGCGCCAAAGCTGGGCGACGGTCGTGTTTTGGGCAATGTCCGCCTCCTGCCAATCGCAGGTCGCGCCATTGTCGGTTGCGAGCTGCCGCCACCGCTCCAGAACGCGGAACTTGACGCCCGCGACGGCCGTTTCGCTCAACGACAGGTCGGCCGCCACTTCCTTGTTTCGCATGCCGAGCACAATCAGCATCTCGATCGCGATCAGTTCCTGAAAACGCGATTGCTCCTGGCACTGCTCCGCCCACGTTCGCAGGCATTGCGCGAGCTTGAGTCTCTGGGAATCAATCGACTCCTGCGCGACCGCGTAGTGGCTCGGCGTGTCGCGCACGACCCAGGCCTGTGGCGCGTCGTCCATGTCGAGCTGATCGAGACTTTGCCGCGCGCCGCCGCGCTGCCGTCGGAAGTGATCGGAAAGCTTGTTCCGCAAAATCGCGAACAGATAGGTTTCGAGGGAACGGTCGCGGTCGTAGGTCGGTAGGCTCCGCAGCAGGCCGAGAAATGTCTCCTGCACGAGATCCTCGGCCTCGGCCGGCTGCGCCAGCATCTTCTTGGCAAAACTGACCAGCCGGCCCTGATAGCGATCAATTACCTGCCGCCACGCGTCGGCGTCGCCGCGCTGCACGGCCTCGATCAGATAGATGTCGCCTTCGCTCGTGGCCAACGCTTGGTCTCTTGCTCGCGGCTACACGCGGTCGCGCTCGGCAGCGCCCGTAATGATCCGCGCACCGCGCTCCCACGTAAGATAGCTCCAAGCCCACTGTACCAGAACCAGCACGCGGTTCTGAAACTCGATCAAGAACAGCAGGTGAATGAAAAGCCACGCCAGCCACGCCAGCGGACCGCTGAAGCGAATCCAGCCAAAATCCGCCACCGCCGCGGCCCGGCCGATCGTCGCCATGCTGCCGCGGTCGTGATAGTGGAACGGCCCGGTCGGCTTGCCCGCCAATCGTCTCGTAATCAGCCGGGCGACATAGGCCCCCTGCTGCATGGCCAGCGGCGCGACGCCCGGCAGCGGCCTGCCATCTTCGCCGGCCAGGTTCGCGAGATCGCCGATGACGAACAGCTCTGGATGATCCCGAACGCTGCAATCGGGTCGCACGCAGACGCGCCCCGCGCGGTCGAGCGTCGCTCCGGTTCGCTCAGCGATTCGTTCCCCGAGCGGAACGCCACGCACGCCGGCGCTCCACAAAATCGTCTGCGTCGCAATGGTCTCTTCCGCGCCCCCCGACACCGCGAGGCGCAGCGAATCCGCCGCGATATTTGTCACGCGCGCCCCCGTACGCACTTCGACGCCCAAGCGCTGCAAAGAGCGCGCGGCCGCACCACTGAGATTCGGCGGATACGTGCCGAGCAGTCGATCGGCCGCCTCGACGAGCAGGATGCGCGCCCGCGCGGGGTCGATGCGCCGAAATTCGCGCCGCAGCGTGTGGCGCGCAATCTCGGCCAGGGCGCCGGCCAGCTCGACGCCGGTGGGTCCGCCGCCGACAACAACGAACGTCAGACAGGCGGAGATGACCTGCGGATCCGTCTCACGCTCCGCGCGCTCATAGGCCATCAGAATGCGACGGCGAATCTCCGTGGCTTCCTCGACGGTCTTGAGTCCGGGCGCGTTCTGCTGCCAATCGGCGTGTCCGAAGTAGTTGTGCCCAACGCCGGCCGCGACGATCAAATAGTCGTAGGGCAGTTCGCCGCGCCCGAGTTGCAGCACGCGCCGCTGCGGATCTACATCGGTCACTTCGTCGAGCACCACGCGCGTATTGCGCTGGCGCTCCAGCACGCTGCGCAGCGGCGCCGCGATGTTTGCCGGAGAGAGACCACCGGTCGCAACCTGGTACAGGAGCGGCTGGAACAGATGGAAGTTGCGGCGATCAATCAGTGTTACGTCGACGGGCGCGTGGCGCAGTGTCTTAGCGGCATACAAACCACCGAAACCGCCCCCGACAATCACGACGCGCGGCCTGCCAGAAGCGGAATCGCCCACTGGAGTCATAAAGCTGAGCATAATCCGACGGGGTTAATTGGCGTGATCCGAGCGACGCCCGTCAGGAGGCCGGAATAAACAAGACCCCTGAAATGCAGACGGTTCTGCGATCCCCGCTTCCTCACTGACACGGCTCAGAACAAATCTTAGTCGCATTACAGGAGCGCTACCGCAGATCGCTCAAAGTCTCCACACCCGGCGGGGAAATCGGACTTAGCCAGGCGCGAATTGCAATCTCCGCCAATTCCGGTGAGAGCAAGACCGTCTCGACGCCGTCCGCATCGGCGCACGCCAGCACCACTCTTTCACGCCAATAGACGAGCACGCTCGACGAGCGGCGAAACATTCGCAGGCGCCACGCCTGCTCGCGCCATCCGGAGCGACGAAACACCAGGCCGCCCGTCACGGCGACGCAATTTCGCGGCCATAACAGGTTCCACACTGCCACGACACTGATGAGGACGAGCAAGGGAAGAAACGCTCCCCAATAGCGCGGCAGGTAGCCGTGCATGAGCGAAGTCACCATGTCCTTCGCCAACACCGCGACGCCGAACAGGGCCGACAGTATCCCAAAGACCATGAAAATCTTCCACGTTCGCGAACCGAAGATGCGCGAGAGCTCGCGCGACTGTTCCCGCCAGCGCTGAGAGAATGTGGACGTTGACGGAACATCCGCAGCCGGCGACTTTGCACCGCGCGCCAGCAATACGGGTTCGAACGGATCCGTTACGGCATTCAGGTTTCGCTCCGGCGCGTCCGGG
>JBGAJB010000213.1:0-6000 GCA_044225155.1 Phycisphaerae bacterium
AAGGCATGCACACGCTGCAGCTGCTCGGCATCCCCGATGACGATCCGCGCATCAACGGCGCGGCGCGCGTGCTGCTCTCCAGCCGCCCGGCCTGGAGCCACGGCGCCAACACCTACGCCTGGTTCTTTGCCGCGCGCGGCCTTGCCCGCTTGGAAGGCAATACCTGGGAGCCTTGGCGCGGCGCGTTGGCCGTGGCGCTGCTCGACAACCAGGAAAAGAGTGGCGCGAGCGCCGGGAGCTGGCGGCCTACGGGCGACTGGGCCTCGCTCGGCGGCCGCGTGTTTCAAACCGCGCTTTGCACGCTCATGCTCGAGACGGCCGCCGGCGCGCCGCAGCCGGCCTACAAACCCATCGGCGTCATTCGCGGCGTCGTGCGCGATGGCTCATCAAACGAACCGATCTCCGGCGCTACCGTGCGGCTCGAACTGCCGGACGCGCCGGCGATCCTCTCCGAGACCGGCCGCGACGGACGCTACGAACTGCTCGTACCCGACGTGCCCGATTTCTTCGCGATCGCCGCGACGCATTCGGACTATTCGCCCGCGTCGGAAAACGTCTCGGCCGCGTCGCTGCGAAATCGCGTGCTGGAACTCGACCTGCGACTGGAGCCCAAGGACAGCAAGCTGGTCTCGCTCGAGGAATTCCCGCAGGTCCACCATCTCGGGAACGACCGCTGGGAAGGCCAGATCAACAGCCAGTTCCAGAAACGCAGCGAGGGGCTTGTCTATCACGGCGATTTCAATCTCACGGCCGAGCAACTCGCCGACGCCGGGCCGCGCGCCTCATTCACGCTGATGGTGCGCGGTGTGCAGTGTCCGCACCGGGTCTTGATCAACGGCCAGATGTTGCAGCGCTTCGTCGACCGTTCGCCGGAGGACGGCAGCTTCGGCCGACTGCGCGTGCCCTTCGCCACTAACCTTCTGCACGAAGGCAAAAACACGCTTGAGATTCACGACGTGGATTGCACCGGCGATCTGGACGACTTTGAATTCATCAACTTGCAGGTGCGCCTGGGGCGCTGAGTTTGCGGGCCTCGTCCAGAAATTTGAGGCTCTTCTCGTCCGCCCGAACTCGCAGCAGCTCCAGCAGTTCCCGACCTCGATCTTCAAACTGTCGAGGCTGCCGTTCATGAGCGCGCGCAGATGCTGCTCTCTGCGCCGGATCATTCGGACACTGCGACGTGCGGCAGATGAGCGGCAATCTCGACGTGAAAACTGCTATGAATCGCGTTCAATCGGCACGCGTTCGATCTCGACCAATCGATAGCGACCGAGACCGAGGTCGGCGGCAGCTTTGAGATAGGGGACGTCCACGCGCTGCGGCAGCCCGCGCCGCCGCCGTTCCTCTTCCAGCACCGCGCGCCCAATGACGTCGGTCGCGACCGGATCGAAACCGAGCAGGAGCCCGCCATACCAAGCGATGTCGCCCTCGACCGCGTCCGGGCCACGGTCGATGACGCAGCGCACGGCGTTCAATAGATTCAATCGCACCTTTGGCGCGATTCTGGCGTTGGAAAAAATCAGCGGAACCGCCGGCGAGCAATGATCGTCGTGAAAGCGGGCCGGATGCCGCACGACGGCGTGCGAGATGTTTTTCAGGCAGCCCGACATACCGGCGATCTGATGCGTCTTCAGCAGCCCGACGCTGATCACCGCGTCCGCCTGCAGCAGCCAGTTGGCGAGTTGCTCCGTCGCTTCGCCAATTCGGATCGACTCGCCCCATCCCTGCGGCGCCACGCCGAGGCTGTAGCGGCTCGCGAAGTTTGCCGGCGCTTCGACAAACATTAATTGGGCCGGATCGGCGCCGGCCGAGATCAACTGGTCCAGCAGGACGGCCGCGACAGTCTCGTTCGTGCCGATGACGTCCGCGGCAACGGAATTGAACTTCACCGCCAGCCGTTTTGCGCCGCCGAGAATCTGCTTCCAGCCGGTAACCAGGTCGGGCTGGCGCGTCAGCGCCGTGATGCCCTGCGAAATCATGTCCGCCACGATGGCGCGATCGACCAGCGCCGTACGCGTAATGCGCCCCGAGCGTACGTCGATCACGCGCGCCGTCTCACCCGTCAGCCATGGAAAACGCGGCGTGGTCTGCGTTTTCGCGCTGGGTACCCCACCCGCCGCCAACGTCAGCGCGCCGCCGACGCCGGCGCGCAGCACGGCGCGGCGCGACACGCGCGATCGACCTTCGCGTACCCGCTCTGTTTTGACCGGATCAGACCCCATCGATACGCTTATCGGCTCGTTTTTCCTCGAAACTTCATAAGGCAGGCAGTATGGCCGGACACGAGGCGCGATACGACGATTGGCACGCCCGGCTGACCCGCTACGGGCAGCAACACCTGCTGGCATTCTGGGCGCAATTGAGCGATACGCAGCGAAGTGAATTGCTCGCCGATCTCGCCGAGGTGGATTTTGACCGCTGCGCCGCGCTGATCGATCCATACGTTCGCAATCGGCCGCACCTCGAAGTCCCGGCCCAGATCGAACCGCCGTCCCCCTATCCATCTCAACCGCGTTCCGAACAGCGCGAGCTTTACGCGCGGGCGGTCGCGGCCGGCGAGAGAGCGATCGCGGCCGGCGAAGTCGCGGCGTTCACGGTGGCCGGCGGCCAGGGCACGCGGCTCGGCTATGACGGGCCGAAGGGCGAGTTTCGCATCAGCCCGGTTCGCCATGCGCCACTCTTTCAGCTCTTCGCGGAATCGCTGCGCGGCATCGAGCGCCGTTATGGCCGCCGGCCGCACTGGTACATCATGACCAGTCCGCTGAACGACGGGCGCACGCGGCAATTCTTCGCCGAAAATCGGTATTGGGGGCTCGATCCGGCGCAGGTCACTTTCTTCCCGCAGCGCCAGATGCCCGCATTCCTGCCAGATGGACGCACCGCCCTCGCGGAGAAACATCGTCTGGCGCTCGGCCCGGATGGTCACGGCGGCAGCCTGCGGGCATTGGCGGAAAGCGGTGCGCTGGAGCGCATGCGGCGTGACGGCGTGAAATACATCAGCTACTTCCAGGTGGACAATCCGCTCGTGCGCACGATCGACCCGCTCTTCGTCGGGCTGCACGCGGTCACCGGCTCGGAGATGTCGAGCAAGGCCGTCACCAAGGCCGGCGATCTGGAGCGGGTCGGGAATTTTTGCGTGGCTGATGGCAAGCTTTGTGTCATCGAATACAGCGATCTGCCGGAATCGCTCGCGGTCGCGAAGAACCCGGACGGTTCGCGGCGCTTCGACGCCGGCAGCATCGCGATTCACATCCTGAGCCGGGAGTTCGTGGAGCGACTGACTGCGCCCGGAGCGGCCGTGCAGCTTCCCTGGCACCGCGCGGATAAAAAAGTCACGGTCGTGGATGAGTCCGGCCGCGTGGCCGCACCGAGCGCGCCGAATGTCGTCAAGCTGGAGATGTTTGTCTTCGACGCCATTCCGCTGGCCCGTAACCCGCTCGTGCTCATGACGCCGCGCGAGGAAGAGTTTTCGCCGGTGAAGAACGCCGAAGGCGCCGACTCGCCGGCCACGACGCGCCGCGACATGATTCGCCGGGCAACGCGCTGGCTGGAGGCGGCGGGTTGGAGGATTCCGCGTCGCGCCGACGGCGAGCCGGATGCTCAGATTGAGATATCGCCCGCGTTCGCGCTGGATGCGGCAGATCTCGCCGCGCGAAATCTGAAGGCGCGTGAAGTAGGCCGAGGGGAGAATTTGCTGCTTGAATAATTCGGACCGAGTCATCAGTGACGCGCACTGTCGTGTGCCTCTCGCGAGGCGGCGCGGCGGGAGCCTCGCCGCCCGCGTCGCGCGCGGACCAAGGGTGCGTGCGATTACTGCGGCGTTCATTGTCGCGAGCCTCGGCTGCGCACTGCCGATGCGCGCGCCTGGCCAGACACCGCCGGGGCAGACTGCGTCCTCGGCTTCCAACGTGGAAATCATCGGCGGCCCGGATGAGTCCGGGCAGAATTATTCATGGACGGTTCACAATCGCAGTCCGTCGCTGCGGATCGTGCGTCTTCAGTTTCCGCACTTTCACGCGCACCGGTTTGACCCTCCAACCGGCTGGAAGACCGAGTCCACGAATCTTCGCATCGCCGGCAGCAAGGACGAACCGGGCGTTTGCCAGGCGTGGGCGGAGCAAGTGATCGACGGCATTCCACCCGGCGGAAGCGCGGTCTTCACGATCGGCATCTCGCGCGAGGGCACCGTGCGCGGCACGGGTCCGATGACCGTGAAATTCGCCGACGGATCGCGGGAAATCGTGCCGAATGTGGCGCTGCCGGTCGCGCCAAGTTGGATCGATCAGAATCTCATGCTGATCGGCATGCTGGTGTTGCTGGGCGTCGCCGCCGCGTACCAACTGCGCCGTCGCCGCCGCACCGGCCAGTCATCTACCGCAGACGGCATACAATCCGCGGAGTAAATGGCTTACGCCGTCGCCAGCCAGAGCGCCTTCGCGATCGAGACGCATGCGCTCGTCAAGTCCTACGGTACGCGCCGCATTCTGCACGATCTATCGCTGCGGGTAACGCGCGGCAGCCTGTTCGGCTTCCTCGGGCCAAACGGTGCCGGCAAGACCACAACAATCCGCATCCTGCTCGGCCTCCTCCGCGCCGACAGCGGCCGCGCACGACTTCTCGGCCAGGAGCTGGGCACGAACGGCGCCTCCCTGCGCACCGAAATCGGATATTTGCCGGGCGATGTGCGCTTCTATGACGCGCTCACCGGCCGACGGCTGTTGCAGTTTCTCGCCGACGCGCGCGGCGGGCGGGGCAGCGACGAAATCGAACGCCTCGCACGCCTGCTCGATCTGGACCTGAACAAACGCATTCGCAGTTATTCGCGCGGCATGAAGCAGAAGCTCGGCCTGATCCAGGCGCTGATGCACCGCCCGCAGATTCTGATTCTGGATGAACCGACCACGGGCCTCGACCCGCTCATGCAGCAGACGCTGTATGACGAATTACGACGCGTCGTCGCCGAGGGCCGCACCGTCCTCTTCTCCAGTCACACGCTGAGCGAGGTCGAGCAACTCTGCGACGAGGTGGCCATCCTCCGCGACGGGCGACTGGTTGAGCAGGAACGCATCGATGTGCTGCGACAGCGCGCCGTGCGCCACGTCATTTTGACCTTCGAGGATGGCCGCCCGCCCGCCACCTCGCCACCGCCACAACTCGCGATTACGCAACGGGAGCTCGGCCGCTGGAGCGGCGCATGGCGCGGCTCGACGCGCGCGCTCGTCGAATGGCTGGCCGCGAATCCGATGCGCGACGTCGTGATCACACCGCCGAGCCTCGAAGACTTGTTCATGGCGTATTACGACGACGGCCGGCACGGCCAAGCGCCGCGCCATTCGCCGGAGAAAGAGGTCGCGACGCCATGAACTTCGCCATTCTTCGCAAAACCTGGCGCGATTCGATGCCGTTCCTCACATTCGGAACCTTGGCGCTGATCGTCTTCGGCGTGCTGGCCGTTTCGTGGCTGCGCTACCTCTCGGCCACCGCGATCGACGTGCTCAGCAAGTCACCGTTCATCGTGCGCATGATCTCGGCCTTGGTCGGGGCGGACCTCTCCGAAGACCTTTCGCCCACGTCGCTCATCACGATCGCCCTATCCCATCCGTTCTTGTTTGTTGTGTCGTGGGCGTTCCTGCTTGTGACCGGCTCACGCGTCATCGCCGGCGAAATCGATCGCGGCACGGGCGATCTGCTCTTCGCGCTCCCCTACTCGCGGGCACGCATCTACCGCGATGTGTCGATCGTGCTGCTCATCGGCGGCATTCCCCTGCTCGGAGGACTCTTCACCGGCATCTGGACCGGCTCGCAACTCTTCCCGCTCAAAGAGCCGATCCAGTTCGCGAAGCTCGCCCCGACCGTCGCCAATCTGCTCGCCCTGTACTGGAGCATCGGCGGCCTGACGATGGCGCTCTCCGCGTCGGCGTCGCGGCGCGGATTGGTCATCGGCGTCGTCGCGGGGTTCCTGCTCTTCTCGTTCCTGCTGAATTTTGTCGAGGCGATCCT